>DNFL01000402.1:21428-29902 GCA_003486945.1 Hyphomonas sp.
CGGCCTGCTCTGCGTCAATCACGAATACACCTCCACCAACCTGATGTTCCCGGGGGTCACGCAGGGCTATCCCGCCACAATCACCCGTGAGATCGCGCTCACCGAAATCGCCGCGCATGGCGGCACCATCGTGGAAATCCGCAAAACTGAGATCGGCTGGCGGCCCGTCATCGGCTCGCCTTTCAACCGCCGCATCATGGCCGACACGCCGATGGATATCTACGGCCCCGCCGCTGGCCATCCGCGCCTGCGCACGACAGATGACCCTTCCGGCACGCTTGTGCTCGGCACCATGAACAATTGTGCCGGCGGCATCACGCCCTGGGGCACCTATCTGATGGCGGAAGAGAACATCAACGGAAACTTCCTCGGCAAGCTGCCGGAAGGCCATCCGGAGGCGGACAATCACAAGCGCATGGGCGTGCCCGGTGGCTGGTATCAGTGGGGCCGCCATGTCGACCGCTTCGATGTGTCGAAAGAGCCGAACGAGCCGAACCGCTTTGGCTGGGTCGTCGAGGTCAACATCGCTGACCCCAATTCCAGGCCCCGCAAGCGCACCGCGCTCGGCCGGTTCAAGCATGAAGGCGCTGAAACCGTGCTCGCCCCCGATGGCCGCGTGGTCGCCTATATGGGCGACGACCAGGTGTTCGACTATGTCTACAAGTTCGTCTCCGCGCGCGCCTACGTGCCGGGCGTAACGGGCTTCGAGGATAACCTGCTGGACGAGGGTACTCTCTACGTCGCGCGCTTCGACGCGGATGGCACGCTGGCCTGGTTGCCGCTCGTGCACGGGCAGGGTCCGCTGACGGCGGAGAACGGATTTCATTCGCAGGCGGACGTTCTGATCGAAACACGCCGCGCAGGCGACCTTCTCGGCGCAACGCCGATGGACCGTCCCGAAGATGTCGAGGCCGATCCGCGCACAGGCCGCGCCTATGTGATGCTGACCAATAACAAGGGCCGCAAGGCGGATGACGTGAACGTCGCCAACCCGCGCGGGCCAAACCGGTTTGGGCACATCATCGAGATAGTCGAACCGGGCGGCGACTTCGCCTCCGAAACCTCGCGCTGGGAAATTCTCGTCAAGTGCGGCGATCCCGGTGCCGCTGAGGTTGGCGCCGTGTGGAACCCGCTCACCAGCGAAAACGGCTGGTTCGCCAGCCCGGACAATTGCGCCATCGACGCGTCAGGCCGCCTGTGGGTCTCCACCGATGGCAATGACGACACCGGCGCAGCCGACGGCCTCTGGGCGCTCGAAACGGATGGCCCCCGCCGCGGCACCGGCCGGCATTTCTTCCGTGTGCCGGTCGGCGCCGAGCTGTGCGGCCCGCGCTTCACCAGTGATGGCGAAACGCTGTTCGTCGCTGTGCAGCATCCGGGTGACGGCGACGGCGCGAGCTACGAGGCGCCCACCACCCGCTGGCCGGATTTCGGCGAGGCCTCGCCGCCGCGTCCCAGCGTGATGGTGATCACGCGCGAAGGCGGCGGCCCGATTGGCGGTTAGCGGCGCGCCAGCACGCGCTTGCCGCCGTCGCCCGTCAGCTCCAGCGCGCCGTCCGCAAGGATCGCCCAGCTGAGCTTGCCGGTCAGCGCCTGTGTATAGCGGTTCTCCTGGGCGTTCAGCGCTTCACCTAGGCAGGCGCGGCGCGTCATGGCGAGCGGACCGAGCGTCACGCTTGATCCGTCGGCGGAGTATGTGCCGGAAAAGCTGTTGCAACCGCCCGATCCTGAAACGCGGCCGTCCGCGGCGAAGGTCAGCGTCAGGCGCGAATTGTCGATCACGCCGCCGCGGTTGATATCCTCGACCGTCCATGCCGCGCCGGTCAGCACCGCTGGGTCTGCCGAGGCGACTTCCTTCACCGGGCGGGCCACAAAGCCGATACCGTCTGCGCCGTTGAGCACGAGGTTGCCAAGTCCGTCAATCGTGAAGCTCGCGGCGCCGTTGAGGATAGACGCGAACTTCATTTCCTGCCCCATGATACCGTCGTCCAGGCAGGCCATCTTGGTCATACCGACCCCGGAGAAAGTGAGCGCATCGCCGGCCTGCTCATAGCTGCCGAAAAAGCGGTTGCAGCCGGTGGACCCGCTGATGCGGCCGTCAGCGCTGAAGGCAATCGATGGTTCGCTGCCGGCGACAATTGCCGCGGCGCCCATGCCATCGACCTTCCACTGTGTTCCCGCGAGCGGGGCAATATCCACCATCGGCGAGTAGGCCGCGACCATTACCATGACGATCTCGCCAATATCGTAAGCGCCCGTTCCATCGCCCGCCACGGGAACGCGGTGAGAGGTGTCGGTCGTCCACAGCAGCGCGTCATCCGCGCCGCGAATCGAGGCGCGCACCGTATAGGTCATGCGCGGGTCAAACGAGCCTTCCTGTGTCAGTGTGAACGTGCGCGGAACGCCGCCATGGTCCAGCAGGGTAGACCATGTGGCGAGGTCGATGGCCGGCGCATCGGCGCGCGAGGTGTCCTGCAGCACAACGGTCAGAACAGAGCCCGGCGGCGCAAGCATGCGCTCACGGTAAATCGCGGTTCCGGTCACGACTGCCGAAGCCTCAGGCACCAGCGTCTCAGTGGTTGAGGCTTTGGGCGTATGGCCAGGGATCATGCAGCAGGCGCTGACACTGCCAAGTGCGAGCGCCGCTAGCGAGGCGGCGAGGCTGCGGCGAAGGGTCTGCAGGGGCATAATGGTTCTCCTTGATGTCCCGGTCTCGGTCTCCCTAGTTCCGGGATGTGACAAATTCGAGGCCGCAGCAGCTGCAGGGCGCAGGAGAGTCTGCTCTGGGTAAGGCCTAAACTTTAAACAGAAAACGCGTGTCGTGTGATTGACAGGGCGCCGCACTCGTCTAGCTGTTGGGGAAGGTGCTTTCAGGGGGCGCGCTTTATGCCGACGCTTGATCATATCGACCTCAATCGCGGACTCTGGTTTGATCAGCTGCCGCCTAATATCCGCGAGGATGTGGAGCGCAGTTCGGTCCGGCTGAAATTCAAACGGGGCAAGCCTCTGTTTCGACAGGGAGATCCGGTGCGGGGGCTGTTCGGCTTTGTTTCGGGCGAGGCCCAGGTGAGCGGCACGACGATTGCTGGGCAGGATATTCTCGTCGCCATGCACCGCGCGGGGGACTGGACCGGGTTTCTCGCCTGCCTCGACGGGGGTAGCTATACGTTGACCGTTACCGCCTCGCAGCCCTGCGAAGTGCTGCACCTACCGCTCGCCGCGGTGCAGCGCATCTTCATGCAGGACGTTGCGACATATGCCCTGCTGGCGGCGCCGGAGCATGCGACGCAGCGGGCAGTATACTCGCACATAGTTGAGCATCTGTCGTTCACGCCGCTGCAGCGATTAGCACGTCGGCTGGTGGACCTTGCCGGTAGCCCGTACACGGAGGGAATAACCTCGCGTACCATCTCGCCGATCACCCAGGACCAACTTGCCCTGTCGATCATGTCGTCGCGCCAGTGGACCAACCGGCTGCTGCAGCACCTCGAGAAAGCCGGCCTGATTGCCCGTGGCCGCAGCCGTATCGACATCCTCGACCTGCCGCGCCTGACGCAGCTTGCTATCTATGGCGAAAGCGGCTTCGTGATGCGGGAAATGGCAACAACCTCCGCCGAGGCGTGAGCCCGGGCTAAAGTTCCACAGGCAGTTTCTTCGCCGCGTCGCCCATCGCGTCGGCAAGCGTTGTCGTGTCGAGAATGGCGCGCGTGGCATCGGCAACCTCGGCAAACACCTTGCGCAGCTTGCAGGCCTGTTCGCTGGCGCAGTCGCCGCACCGCCGGTAGGCCATCTTGGAGAGGCAGGGCAGCGGCGCGAGCGGCCCATCGATCAGGCGCAGCACTTCGCCGAAGGTGATCATCTCCGGGCGGCGCAGCAGGAGATATCCGCCGGCCTTGCCGCGCCGGCTGACCACGAGGCCCTGGCGCTTGAGGTCCAGCAGGATCTGCTCAAGGAATTTTCGCGGGATCACTTCCTGCGCGGCAATCTCGCTGATCTGCATCGGCTCGCCGCCGGGCGCTCCGGCGAGAGCGAGCAGGGCTCTCAGCGCATATTTCGATTTCTGCGAGATCATGCCGAACTCCTTCGTGGCGGCGGTCTGCCAGAGTTCAGTGTTTCTAACAAGCAGACTCATTCAGTCAGGTTAACATACGGAAGTATAAGGGAGTTTCATCAGCATTTCATGCGCCTGAATTGATACTTTCGAAATTCTAACTTTTCAAACACGACAAAATAAGTCGTGTATTAAGGTTCAACTTCGGGAGAGCCTCATGTCACCCCCTCACCACGCCCTGCTGGGCATTGCACTCGGCGCGCTCGCGCCGGTCGCCGCGGCGCAATCCGTTCCTGCTCCGGATGTTTCCTCCCCGCCGGAGGAGGCGGAACTGCGCCGCGAAACGATCACGGTCACCGCGCGCCGGGTAACCGAGGAGCTGCAGGATGTGCCGATCCCGGTTTCGGTTCTGACCGAGAGCTTCATTGCCGAAACTGGTGCGTTCAATGTCGGGCGCCTGCGCGAGTTGGTGCCGACGCTGCAATTCTACACGACAAATCCGCGCAACACCGCGATCAACATCCGCGGCCTCGGCGCGCCTTACGGCCTGACCAATGACGGCCTGGATGCCGGCGTCGGCCTCTACATCGATGGCGTGTTCCTCGCGCGCCCGGCGGCGACGACGCTGGATTTCATCGATGTCTCCCAGATCGAAGTGCTGCGCGGCCCGCAGGGGACCTTGTTCGGCAAGAACACGACCGCCGGGGCGATCAACATCTCGACGAAGAAACCTTCCTTCACACCAGAAACCGAAGTCGAGCTGACTTATGGCAATCTCGGCTTCATACAGGCGAAAGGTTCCATCACCGGGCCGATTACCGGCAAGCTGGCGGGCCGGCTTTCCTTTTCCGGTACGCAGCGCGATGGCACCCTCTATAATGTCACCGAACGCAACGACATAAACGACCTCAACAATCTCGGCATCCGCGGCCAGCTCCTGTTTGATGCGTCAGAAACGCTGGAAATCATTCTTGCGGCGGACTCCACGCGCCAGCGTCCGAACGGGTATGCGCTTGTTCCGGCGGGTGTTGCCCCCACCTTGCGCAATGCCAATCGTCAGTACGCGGCGCTGGCAGATTACTTTGGGTATACCCCGCCAAGTTTCAACCCCTTCGACCGGTTGACGGACGCGGACACCTATCACCAGTCCAATCAGGATTTTGGCGGCGCGTCGCTGACGGTGAACTGGGATGTGGGTCCGGGTACGCTCACCTCCATCACCGCCTGGCGATTGTGGAACTGGGGCCCGTCGAATGACCGGGATTTCCTCGGGCTTCCGATCACCACCGTTTCGGCGAACCCTTCAGAGCAGATACAGTGGACGCAGGAGCTGCGCTATGCCGGCGACCTGAACGATCGCCTGAGCTTTGTCCTCGGGGCCTTCGCCTTCTCGCAGGAGATCAACTCCACCGGCAATCAGGAACAGGGTGATGCAGCGGCGCGATGGCTTCTCAGTCCCACATCGGCCGGGTGGGATACGCCGGGCCTTCTGGACGGATATGGTCAGACGTCTGACATTCAGTCGGAGAACACAAGCGCGGCACTCTTCGGCCAGCTGGAATGGCATGTGACAGACAGGCTGCGCGTGTTGCCGGGGCTGCGCCTGAACTATGATCAGAAGAGTGTCAACTATGATGCGCAGGTCTATGGCGGCCTGCAGACCAGCGATCCCGTGCTGATTGCGCTGCAGCGTTCGGTGCTGGCGCCGCTGGCCTATCAGGCCTCTGCGGATGACACGAACCTCTCCGGCCAGCTGACGCTTGCCTACAAGGTGACCGATGACGTGAACGCCTATGCGACCTATTCGACGGCGTTCAAGTCGGTAGGCCTCAATCTGGGCGGCATTCCGAATGATGCGTTGGGTGTGCCGGCGGTGGAGCTTGCCACCGTCAAGCCGGAGGATGTGAAACATGTCGAGACGGGCCTGAAGACCGAATTCTGGCCGGGGCTGACGGCGAACGTCACCGCCTACCGGACGGAAATCGAGGACTATCAGGTGCAGGTGGTCAATGCGCAGGTCGGCGTGCTGCGCGGCTATCTCGCCAATGCGGAGAAAGTGCGTGTGCAGGGCGTCGAGTTTGACGGCCGGGCGCGGATCAATGACCATCTGAGTGCCTATGCGGCGCTGGCATGGACCGATGGAAAGTATGTGTCCTTCCCCGATGCGCCGCCGGCGCTGGAGAATACGGGTGGTCCGCAATCGGTGGACATTTCGGGCTCGCGTCTTCCCGGCATTTCGGAATGGTCCGGCTCGCTTGGCGGTGAGGCGCGGTGGGATGGCGGCCTGCTGGGCCGGGAGGGGGAATACTTCACGGCGCTGGATGTGTTCTTCCGGTCAGACTTCTCCTCAAGCCCGACGGAGTCGCGCTATCTGTCCGTAGACGGATATTCGGTGCTGAACGGCCGGGTGGGGTTCCGCTCTGCGAATGGCTGGGACCTGTTCCTGTGGGGCAAGAACCTGCTGGACGAGGAATATTTCGAACTGCTGGCCGCGCAGCCCGGCAATTCCGGCCTGTTCGTCGGCCAACCGGCAGACCCGCGCACCTACGGCGTCACTTTGCGCGCGCGGTTCTGAGATTGCTTAGCATACGCCCGATGAGGATGAGCGCGCCGCCGGCCAGCAGGAAGGCAGAGGTGAGGCCCATGATGTGCATGAACACGCGGGCATAGCCGAGTGTGCTGACATCGAGGAAGGGGTAGGGGTAGAAGCCGTCGAAGGCGCCGCGCAGTAGGGCGTAGACCGTATAGCCGAGGGGCCAGACGATGATCTGTGGTAGCGCGGTGAGGGTGAGGCCGCGCTTCGGGTCGAAGAGCACCCAGGCGAGAACGCTGAGCGCAGGGGTGGCGGTGTGCAGGAGCTGGTCGGCGATCAGCTGCCAGCCTTGCGGGTCCCAAAGGCCAGCAAGGAGAAGGTGGTAGATCACCCCGACGGTGGCGATGTAGAGCGTGACACCGGCGCGCGTGTTCGCCCCGGCGAGGAGCTTGCCGGAGGCGCTGTGTGGCACGAGGGCGGCAACGGTGTTCACCGCCGCGACCATCAGGTTCGTCAGGATGGTGAAGAAGGCGAGATAACGCCAGGCCGCTTCGAGCGGCGAGGCGAAGGCGGGGGCCTGCAGCAGGATCCACAGCTGGATGCCGAGCCCGCCCCAGGCGGCAAGGGCGATCAGTGCGCGGAGGATGCGCTCAGGCATGCGTTACCCGCTGACCGGAGCGGAAAGGCGGCCCGTTTCCGCCTCCGCGCCTGGAGGGGAGGTTGGCGCGGAGACGGGCGCCGCTTGCTGCTGCGGCGCGGGGGAGCAGGCGGCGAGACAGAGGTGGCTCGCGCCTGCCAGAGCCGTGACCAGGCGCATCAGTGGGCCTTGGTGATCTCGGCAATGTCGGCGAGCGTGACGCCGCCGCAGGAAATAAGGACGCCGGAATATTCAATGCCGCCGGCGGGGGCGGCGTAGTTCACCTCCTCGGTGGTGATCGCCATGGTGGCCATGCCATCGGGGGCGATGGGGATGAGCTTCAGCCGGAGCTTCGGCGTGGCGGAACGGTCAAGCGGGCCGGTTTGCCAGTCGAACGTGTAGCCGCCGGTACGAACGTCGACCTTTCCGGTGACATGAACCGTCGGGGAGGCATCGGGCCCCGGCATGAGGTTTACCCAGGCGGCCCAGTCACGCGATTCCAGCACATCACAGGTCTCGGGGGCGGATTCCAAGATGACGACTTCCTCTTCAACGACGATGACAGTCTCGGGCGCGAGAGCGGGCGCGGCGGCGCTTTCGTTGTGCCAGGGCAGGTACTGACATCCGGCGAGGAGAAAGGTGGAGACGCTGGCGGCGAGGGTGATGCGGGGGTTGAGCATGGGGGCTTCCTTCCTGATCTTGAATAAGGGAAACACGGAGTGCGGGAACAATCTGTCAAGTGTGTGACAGTGGTTTGCAGGATAAGGCAACTTCGCCTGAGCCCCCTGCGCATCGAGGTCAAGACCAGCTTGTGACGCCTCTGCGCGCGGGATACTTCCCTGCATGTTTGACCTGTACAAAGAGGTCGGAAGCGCGAAACGCTCGCGTCCGCTTGGGAGGAGGTTTAGGGTAGTGGATTCCCGGCAGGCTCTCAGGGCAAAACCGCGATGAACACACGCAAACTGCGGACCGTTGCAATTTTGTTGACCGCGATGGCGGCTCTCGTTGTGTTTGCCGCAATCCTGGTGCCAAATGTGGCGGGGGACAAACGTCCATTCTTTCAGGGCGTGATCGTCGTCATCGGATTGGCAGGGGGCGTATGGGGATTTTTGTCTTCCTGGTGGTCTCAACGGCGCTAGCTTTGAGTGATTTCGCCGTTTTTGCGGGAACGGGCCGGGCTGCTTGTGCGAGGGGGGGGCGTCAGTCGACGATGCGTTTGCCGGGGGTTTCGGCGCCGAAGGAGATCGGAAGAG
>DNFL01000302.1:0-678 GCA_003486945.1 Hyphomonas sp.
GGTCCGCTTGTGGCTGAAGCCGAGATCGGCCGGCGCGGCGGACGCATCGCGCTGCGCATCACGCGCCGCGGGCCCGCCCTCGGTCCGCTCAACCGGGCGTCTGCCGGATAAATTCCGCTTCGATCTGGATTTCGACATCATCCGCCAGCAGGTCGGTGAACTTGTCGACACCGAAGGCCGACCGGCTGACCGGCAGCGTTGCCGAGAAACCGACCACGTCTGCACCTCGCAGGCGGTCATAGGCGCTGCCGTTGAGTTTCGCCCGGATGATCACCGCTTGCGTGCGGCCCTTCATCGTCAGGTCGCCGCTGATATCGGCTTCGTTTTCGCCGACAATCTTCAAGCCGTAGGTGCGGAAGGTGGCCCGCGGATACTTTTCCGCATCAAACCAGTCCGGCCCCATCAACTCTGCAGCAAAGTCCGGATTGGCGACATTCAGCGAAGTCATGTCGACAATCGCCGTCACCTGCGCCGCTTCCGGATGTGCCGGATCGCCCTTCAGGCTCGCCTCGAAGCGTTCGAAGCGCCCGACATAGGTCGAATAGCCAAGATGATTGATCCTGAAAAACAGCGAAGCATGTTTCGGGTCGAGCACGTAGTCGCCCGCAGGCAGCGTCGCGGCTGTCGCGTCGATCTCCGGCTTCAAGAAAGTTGCAGCCAGCGTGCTGCAACCCGTGC
>DNFL01000302.1:892-8463 GCA_003486945.1 Hyphomonas sp.
GCCCCCCCGCCCGCCCCACCGGGGGGGGCGGGGCCCGGCGAGCAGCGCAAGTCCGCCCGCCGCGCTCTGTTTCAGGTTGCCTGTGCGGCGATCCATGCGTCGACATTCTCCTCAAGGATAGCGAGCGGAACTGCCCCATCCTTTAGCACGATGTCGTGGAACTCGCGAATGTCGAAACCGTCACCGAGCGCCGTCTTCGCGCGCTCGCGCAGCTCGACAATCTTCAGCATGCCGATCTTGTACGCTGTCGCCTGGCCCGGCATCACGATATAGCGGTCGATGGCCTTTTCGCAGTCGCCTTTCGGGTTGGGCGTGTTGTCGAGCAGGTATTGCACTGCCTGCTCGCGCGTCCACTGCTTGTCATGCAGGCCGGTATCGACCACGAGGCGCGCCGCGCGCCAGATTTCCATCGCGAGTCGGCCAAAGTCCGAGTACGGATCAGAATAGTAACCGAGCTCTTTCGGCACGAGCTCCGAATAAAGGCCCCAGCCTTCGGAATAGGCTGTGTATCCTCCAAATTTCCGGAAGCTCGGAATGCTTTCCAGTTCCTGTGCAATCGCGATCTGCATGTGGTGGCCTGGAATGCCTTCATGGAAGGCGAGCGCTTCCAGCTGGTAGGTCGGCATGTCGGCCATCGAATAGAGGTTCGCGTAGTAGATACCCGGCCGGCTGCCATCCGGAGCAGGGCGGGAATAGAATGCCTTGCCGGCGGATTTCTCGCGGAACGGCTCGACCGCTTTCACGATCATGTCGGCCTTCGGGAAGGTATTGAACAGCGAAGGCAAGTCGCCCTTCATCTGCTCGATCGCGGCCACGGCCTCGGCGAGGTATTCCTCACGGCCTTCCGGTGTCTCCGGCTTGTAGAAGCGCGGATCGGTGCGCATGAACTCGAAGAAGTCCTGCAAGCTGCCTTCGAACCCGACCGTGTCCATGATATCGTGCATTTCGGCATGGATGCGCGCCATCTCGTCCAGCCCGATCTGGTGGATTTCATCCGCCGTCAGATCGGTTGTCGTCATCTGCGCCAGGCGCTGGTTGTAATAGGCGCGCCCGTCCGGCAGCTTCCAGGCCCCGTCATCAGTCGTGGCAACTGCCTGCTGACGCTTCAGCTCCTCGATCGCAGCTTCATAGGCAGGCCCGACCGAAGTCTTCAGCGCATCTGCCGCGCGCGAAATCAGGTCTGCCGCTTCTTCCGGCGTGATCCGCCCGGCATCGGTCATCGCCGTGACCTTGCCGCGAATATCTTCCATCAGCGGGCTGTCGGTCGCAACGGGTTCGGCATCGCCGAAGGGATAGCCGGTGATCACGCCCGCCGCATCGGAAAGCACGTAATCGAAGACAAAAGCCGGCGGCAGGATCCCCCGGGCCGCGGCGTCGCTGGAATTGGCCACCTGCTGGCCGAGATAGGCCGGCACACCGTTCAGGCGCGAGATATAGGCCTCGGCATCCGAAACGCTGGTCACCTTGTGCTGGTTGATCAGGAAGGCCGGGATGCCGGATTGCACACCGCCCATCTGATCGAAGACATAGCCATGATGGCGAAAGGGGAAAAAGGCTTCCGAACGCTCCAGCTGGTATTCCGCCAGGCGCCAGGACAGCTGGGTCTGGGCGTCGAGCTTGCTGAAGTCGAAGCTTGCCCGCATTTCCGCGATGTCGGCGCGCTGAAGCTCCAGCTCTGCCGTCTCGAAGGCATCTGATGGGTCGTCCCATTCGCCGTACCGGTCCTTGATGCCGAGAAAGGTCTGTCGCATCGGGCTCCGGGCGACGGTTTCGCTGAATTTCTGCTCGAACCAGGCATTCAGCCGTTGCGACTCGGTCTGAGCGGGTTCTGTAGCAGCTACAACAGTTTCCGGAGCGGAATGCAGGGACGGCAGGACGCAGGCCGCCACCGTTCCCATGAGGGCGAGGGCAATCGCAGGGCGGATTATCATGATATGCCGAATCCTGTTCTGTTACGGGTATGAATACGGTGGGTCTTAACGCTTTTTTCGGATTCGTTAACCTTTGCCGTGCGAGAAAGAAGTAACCAAGAAAATCCCGGGCGCAGCAGCCGCTGCGTCAGGGGATTCGCGCTTCCGGCAGCGGGCCGGGTGAACTGGCGGTAGAGCATGAAAAACGACAACGAAGCCCTTGAACTGACCCAGGCGCCGGGCGCGCCGGAAGAGGGCGACATTGCAGCCGGAACCGGCGCTGCTGGCAATCGCCGCCGAGTCGATCTGCTGCAGCTCGGCTTCTGGCTTTGCCTCCTGTTGTCGATTGCGGCTGCCAGCGTGTCTCTGGCGCGTCCGCATGCCTCAGGCGCGACCGGTTCTATACTGCTGATCACGATGGCTTCCGGCGGCCTTGTCTTCCTGTTGTGGACCGTCCGCGGCGCGGGCCGCTTCATCGGCCTTTTCCCCGAGAAAGGCGCTGCCGCCCGCATCGCCAATGCCGGCGCCCCGCGCTTCCCCTGGATCGAAGCGCTGGACGAGGCCGTGCTGATTACCGATCCCGGCGGCGCGCCTGTGGCTGCCAACGGCGCGTATGACGAACTTGCCAGCATTGCGCTGATCTCGGCGCGCAGCGAGTCCGGGCCGGTCACGGTTGACCGCCTGTTCGATGCAACCCCCGGTCTCGCCGCGCCGGTCTACCGCCTGTCGAAAGCCGCCAAGGCGGGCGCGCCGCGCCGCGAGCTGCTGCCACCGGTTTCAATTGGTCCGGAACAGGTGCCGGCGCAGTTCGAAGTTTCTGTCTCGCCGTTGCCGCGCGGCCGCGTCCTCTGGCGCATCCGCCGCATCGCCGGCCAGCTCGAAGCCACCGGCGCCGCCGATCTGAAATCGCTGTATGTTGAAGACGCTCCGATGGGCTTTTTCGCAGCGCGCCCGGATGGCACGATCACTTACGCCAACGCCTACCTGCGCGAACTGCTCGGCCTGCCGGAGTCGGCGAAGAATATCCGCCTCGACGACATCATGCGTCCGGAATTCGTGAAGCTGCTGAGCCGCGACAAGAAAAGCGGCGCGCCCGGCCGGGCCGATATCCACCTGCGCGCGCGCAACGGTGTCGAGATGCCGGTTCAGGCCATCACCACATGGTCCGGCAAGGGCGTAGAAGCGCACGGGCGCACGATCATCCTCGTCAACCAGCAGGTCCTGAACGGGGAAGAGGGGCGCTTCTCGATGCAGGGCGCTTCGCGTCCGCCGCGTCCGGACGGCGACCCGATGTTCGATGATGCACCGTTCGGCGCCGTGCGTCTCGACGGTGACAGTGTCGATGGCGCCATCATTCTCGATGCAAACCGCGCACTCCTGGAACTCTCTGCCGGTCGCTCGACACCCGGCACGCGTTTCTCGGACCTGTTCGTCACCGACAGCGAAGGCGAGGAAGCCCTGGCGCAGGCGCTGGTGCAGGCCGTGGACAAGCCGGTCGCCCTGCGCATCGCGCGCCCGCCGACCGCGTCAGAGGACAAGGAAGAAACGCCGGTCTTCGCCAACGTGTTTGTCACGCTGAACGCAGCCGGCCGCCCGTCGGTGGCCTATGTCGTCGATATCTCGGAACACCGCATGCTCGAACAGCGCATGGCGCATGGCGAGAAGATGCAGGCCATTGGCAAGATCGCCGGCAAGATCGCGCATGAGATCAACAACATGCTGCAGATCACGATGGGCAATGCGGAAATCCTGACCCAGCGCCATCCGGTCGGCGATCCGTCCTTCGACAATCTCAAGGCGATCAACGAAGCCACCGTACGCTCGCGCGATCTCGTGCGCAGCCTGCTCGCCTACGCACGCGAGCAGACGTTCAAGCGCGAAGTCTTCAATGCCACCGACTTCCTCACGGAATTCTCGATCCTCTTGCGCGGCGTGGTCGACGAGCGCATCACGCTCGATGTCAGCCATGGCCGCGACGTGCCATGGATCCGGGCCGACAAGAGCCAGCTTGAGACGGCAATCATAAACCTCGTCACCAATGCGCGCGATGCCATGCTGACGCACCGCAATGGCGGCAAGCTGCAGATCCGCACCAGCCGCGTGACCGCCAGCGACGCGCATGCCCGCGGCTTCGACTATGTCGAACAGGGCGAATACCTGCTGGTCGAAGTCGAGGACAATGGCACCGGTGTTCCGAAACACCTGCGCAAGACGATCTTCCAACCCTTCTTCACGACCAAGGACAAGGGCTTCGGCACGGGCCTCGGCCTGGCGACAGTGCTCGGCATCATCAAACAATCGGGCGGCTATCTCGACATTTCCTCGCATGTCGGCAAAGGCACCACTTTCTACATCTACCTGCCTGCGCTGCCCGCAGCTGAAATTCCTCAGTCTACGGATCAGATGCCGGCTCAGGCTGCCGAGCATCGCCCGATGGACCTCTCCGGGCGCGGCCGCATCCTGATCATCGAAGACGAAACCGGCGTGCGCGACATTGCCGTCACGCTGCTGCGCTCGCGTGGCTATGAGGTTGAGGAAGCCATGGACGGCGAGGAGGCTCTCGAAATCCTCACCGAAAAGCCAGGTGAGTTCGATCTTGTCATTTCCGACGTCGTCATGCCGGGCATGAACGGCCCGACCCTGATCAAGGAAGCGAAAGACAAGCTCGGCAATGCGCGGGTGATCTTCATGTCCGGCTATGCCGAACAGGAACTCGCCAAGCAGCTGGACGACCGCGCGGTCTCCTTCCTGCCGAAGCCGTTCTCGGTTCGTCAGCTGTCGGAGCTTGTGAAGCGTGAGATCGGCTCGCCCCGCAAGGAAGCCGCTTAGCGCGACCAGTGGGCGGCCAGTACGCCCGCAAATTCTTTCGCGCGTTCATGGCAGGCCCAATGGCCCGCGCCCCGCGCGACATGCAGCGGCACATTCCAGCGCTTCGAGAAGCGCTCGGCAACGCTGAGATCGACATAGGGGTCAGTCTCGCCCCAGAAGAGCTGCCCGCGCTTCGGTATGTTGGCGAGATCGTCCACCCACTCGCCGCGAAACCGCAGGCCGACAGCCGAGCGGTAAAGTTTCAGGATCGACTGGCGCATCGCCAGATCGATATGCGGCACTTCCTCACGCGCCAGCGAAGCGGGCATGCCGCCCGCGATGAGGCCCGTTTCCAGCCGCGCCTTGTTCCGCATGCCGAGCATCACCAGTTCGCCCAGCAGCGGCGTTGCCCACATTTGCGCCGTGCGGTGGCCGCGATATTCCGGATCGATCACCGCATTGGTGACGCACCAGCTTGAAATCAGCTCCGGGCGCAGCGACACCGCGCGCAGCACCAGCAGCGCCCCCCAGTCATGCCCGACAATATGCACTGGCTCGCCGGCCGCTTCGATCTGGCTGATCAGCCAGGCGGCGTAGTCATCCTTGGAAGACGCAAAGCCTTTCGGCAGGGGCGAGGCGAAGCCGGGCAGGGAGAGGGCGCGGTAGGAATCCGGTTGCAGGCCCAGCGCTTCGGTCAGCGGTTGCCAGAGAATTGCCGTGTCCGGCACGCCGTGAACAAACAGGATCATGGGAAGCTCCCCGCATAGCCTCGCCCTCGATCCTAGCCCCGCTCAGCCGCGGCGCAAACCCGCACAGGGACTATTCTCCCGCAAATCGCCTTTTTGCCCGCGAAACGCGCCGCCCGAGGAAGTCCATGCAGGCCCGCACGCGTGGATTGTTGCGCATGTCGGCGTGCGTCAGCAGCCACAGGCCGGTTGCGTGCGGCGTATCCATCAGGTGGTCCAGCGGCATCAGGTCCGGCAGTTTCGCCGCATAGGCCTTCGGCAGCAGCGCTACGCCGCGCCCCAGCCGGCAGGCTTCGGCAATCGCGATGAAGCTGTCGGCGCGGTACACCTGCCGTTCCGGCGGCACATGCGCGTCAAACCACCGGCCTGGCGGCGTGTTCAGCATATTCTCACCAACGCCCAGCCAGCTGTGCTGGTCGCGCCGTTTGCCGGGATTGTTTTCGAGATAGGCCCGGCTGGAATAGACGCCGAACGCGAGATCGCAGATGCGACGTCCGACAAAATTGTCCGGCGGCGAGTCCGACGGGCGCAGCGCCACATCCGCTTCCAGCCGGTCGAGGTTCAGCTTGCGATTGGTCACCATCACATCGATGCGCAGCGCCGGGTGCATCTCCTGGAACTCATCGATCATCTCGCTGACGCCGGAGAGATAGACAGAGTCGGTTGTGGTGACCGACAGGTTCCCGGAAAGTATCGCCGGCTCGGCACTTTTCTGCACGGCGCCGCTCGCCGCCGCTTCCAATGTGCGTGCAGCAGACAGAATCGGTTGCGCTTCAGGCAGTGCCTGATACTCGCCGCCATTCTTGATGAAGAGCGGAAAGCCAAGGCTCGCCTCCAGCGCCTTGATGCGCCGTTGCACGGTTGACCGGTCGACGCCCAGCAAGGCGCTGGCTTCCGCGAGCGTCCCGGTTCGGGCGAGCACCGCCACAAAGCGATAGTCGTCCCAGTTCTGTACGTGCATTTTTGCCCCACCCCTGTGCAAATCTGCCTACTACGCGACATTGACACACAAGGTGTTGGTTAATTCAATAGATCTTCGAAATGACTTTCAGGCGCCAGGTGGGGGAAAATACTCGGCGCTGCGGAAGGAGCAGGCTCGCAGAATGGCGGGCTTTACAGGTTTCTATCGGCGGTCACGTGCGTCCCCCACCCAGCCCGTGTCGCTCAGAGGAGCGCCTGCAGAGCCGTTGTCCCCATTGGCTCGCCAGGCGCTCCTCATTCCCTTCTCTTTTTTGGTTCACCGGCAAGGCGAAGCGTCGCTGCGCAGTTCCCCGCCAGCGTGTGCGCGCCGTCATGCTCTCACTCGCCGGCAGACGGCTCCCAATATGTCTCGGGAGGGAACACGTCTTCCATTGTGCCGGCGATGGATGGGCCGTAGACGGGGTTCGGCAGGATGAACCAGCCCTTGCCCCACATCGCGTCAAATGCCGGCGCGGCGCTCAGCGCCTTGCGCTGCGGCGGGGCTAGGCCTTTGGCATTGAAAATGTCGGCAATATCGCCCAGCTGGTCGCCGATGAGCGTGATGACGCAATAGTTGTCGGAGATCGCATTGCGCCGCCCGTCCTTGCCGGAGCCGCCCGGCGCGTCGCCGCGCAGCCACAGGGTTGATCCGTGTGCGAACGTTCCGATGCCGGCCGCTTCCAGCGTCTCCGCCGTGCCAACCGCATTCTCCGCCTCGCGATTGGTATTGACGATCACTTCAACACCCGCCGCGCGGATTCGGGCGAGTGCGTCCAGTGCGCCGGGGATCGGCGCCGCCTTGCCGGCGCCTGTGCGCTCCCAGTCCAGCCAGACCGGGAAGTCGAACTCCTTGCCCGCCCGCACATGCCAGGCCATCGATCCGAGGTTCCAGATCAGCGTCTCGTCGGCATCGAACACGGCGGCGAGCGGCTTGTCCCCGCAGGCGAGGAATTCCGGCGCCTCGGCAGATGCGCCCGGCGCCAGCACGACGCTCATGTTTGGGCGCTGCGCCGCCATGCGCTCGACATAGCCGGCAACCGCATTCCATTCCTGCACCATCACGATGCGTCCCTCGGCGGATCCGTAGAGCCATTGATCGCCCGCCGGCGGCGCTGCGACGGGCGCAGGTGTGTCGCTGACAGCCTTA
>DNFL01000016.1:0-756 GCA_003486945.1 Hyphomonas sp.
CGGGTGCAATCTCGAGCACAGCCGCGCTGTCGAGCGCGCCGGCCGCATGGTGCACCATCTGGTCGAGATGCGCCGCAGACCCGAGGCCGCGAAGGGCATCGAGGATCCGGGCATGCAGCACGCGCTTGCGGGCAGCCGGGATACGGTCGAACGTGGCGAGGCGGGCGATTTCGTGACGGAAGCGCAGGTCGCCGGAAGCCGAGGCCTGCAGTACGCCGCCTTCCGTCAGGGTACGGATCATGTCTGCCGAGGAACCGGGCGCAAGTGCAGCCGCGAGACCTGCCGGCACAGCGGCCGGAATGACGCTCAGCACCTCGAGGAAGTCTCGTGCCTCTGCGGTCAGCCGCGACTGGCGCACGGTAACCGCCTCGCGCACCGATGAAGGCAGGGCCTCTGCGCCGGCTTCGCGTGCGGCAAGCATTTCGCTGACCTCGAACGGGTTGCCGCTGGTCGCCTGGAAAAGCCGGTCACCGGGCAGGCCGGCGCGGCGGGCAAGCTGGCCAACGGCCCTGGCCGACAGCGGCGGCAGCTGCATTTCGGTGAGACTGGTTTCCGGCAGGTCGCGGATCGCCTGCGTCAGGGGATGGTTCTCGCCGGTTTCGTTCCCCCGAAACGTGAGGACCAGCAACACGGGCAGCAGCGAGATGCGCCGGCCGAGATATCGAAGGAGGTCGAGCGTGGCGAAGTCGGCCCAATGCACATCTTCCCAGACGAGAATGACCGGCCCCTGCCCCTCGGCGAGGGCGGCGAGCAGGG
>DNFL01000016.1:955-6323 GCA_003486945.1 Hyphomonas sp.
CAAGCATCTCCGCCACCTCGGGTTCGTCCTCGGCGAGGGCGGCGAGCAGGGCGCCGTAGAGTTTCTGGCGGTCCGCCCCGGACTGCAGCAAGGACCCGACGTCCGGCCCCAGCACCTCGATCGTGTCGTGCACGGGGCCCAGCGGGCGGGGTGTGAACAGCGCGTCGCAGCCTCCAAGACCCGCACGCCAGGCCGCTGGCGCGGATGACAGGAAGCTGCGGATCAGTGAGGTCTTACCGATGCCCGCTTCGCCGGAAACGAGGACAATATGACCCTTGCCCGCTCCTGCACGGTCTGCGAGCGCCCTCAGCGCCGCAAGCTGACTGTCGCGTTCGATCAGCAAGGTGTTCACTTCCCCGCCCCATTCCGGCCACATTCATGGCCGCCGGGCGCTACGTCCGAAAACAAGCTTAACCTCTGGAATCCTCTGGGAAAGATGGAAAAACCAGCATCCGGCGGCTGAAAAATAGGTAAGCGCACGGAAGCGCCTGCCACAAAGACACCTTACTTTGTTCCTGCGGGTGTTGGGACGCACACGCTGGAATCCGGGGACAGGCGCTGCTCTCTCTGCCTGTCCCCGTTCCTTTATCCGGCATAATCGTACGGCAGTATCGGCGCGATAGCGTTATCAGGCCTGTTTCAGAGGCGGGCTCCGGTCGTTTGCCAGAGACGGAATGCGGCGGCGGGCAGCCGCGACCTGATCCAGATCAAGATCAGCCAGCAGGAGTCCCGGCTCGCTGCCCGGCATTTCCGCGATCACCTCTCCCCAGGGCGATACGATCAGCGAATGCCCGAAGGTTTCGCGGCCATCCTCATGCATGCCGCCCTGCGCAGGGGCTATGACGAAACAGCCGGTCTCGATGGCGCGGGCGCGGATCAGCACATGCCAGTGCGCCTCGCCGGTCACGCGGGTGAACGCTGCGGGGATGGTAAGGATATCGGCGCCGGCCTGCGCGAGGCGGCGGTAGAGATGCGGGAAGCGCAGGTCGTAGCAGATGGTGAGGCCGAGCATGCCGAACAGCGCTTTCGCCAACACGACTTCCTCGCCGGGGCGGTAGGCGCGGGATTCGCGGTAAGTCTGTCCGTCGCCGACTTCGACATCGAACATGTGGATCTTGTCATAGCGCGCGATCAAGGCGCCATCCGGGCCGATCAGGAAGGAGCGGTTGGCAAAGCGCTCATCGTCTTCCAGCGCGATGGCGAGCGAGCCGATCAGCAGCGTGACACCCAGCTCTGCGGCGAGCGCGCGAAAGGCGGGCAAGCTCTCATCCTCCGCCTCGCGGCGAACTTTCGGGCGCGCCATGCCGGGGCGGATGTCGAGCAGGTTCGTCATCTCGGGCGTCGCGATGAAACGGGCACCCTGTCCGGCCGCTTCGCGGATCATGCCGGCCGCCGCGGCGATGTTCGCCTGCGGCTCGGTGCCGGAGCGCATCTGGATACAGGCGGCGCGCAGCGGGGTCATGCCGTGCGCGGCCCCGGCCAGTGGTCGCGGGCGCCTTCAGGCGCAATGCTCATTCCTTTGCCTTCAGCCTGCCGGACGGCGCGGCCAGCGGGATCAAACCCGGCAAGGCAGTTCAGGTTGACGCCGTAATGGTCAGGCATCGCCCGCTTCCTGTGGAAGGGATAGATACCGCATTTCGAGCAGAAGAAGTGACGGGCAATTCCGGTGTTCCAGTTATATTCGGACAGGCTGTCCGCGCCGGCGAGCAAGGTGAAATCGCCTTCGCGCACACTGGTCATCAGCGCATTCTTCATGCGGCAGAGCGAGCAGTCGCACCGATATATGTCGGAAAGGTCCGACAGGATGCGAAACCGCACCGCGCCGCAATGGCAGGACCCTTCCCAGACGCGGTCAGCATGGCTCATGGGCGCAGGCTATACCCGGATACGCATCGTCGCCAGCCCCACCAGAAACGGATCGCGGTTCAGTCCAGCTGAGGCGGGAGAAGGTCTTCGAGGAAGTAGGCGGCGAGCTCGTTACGTCCGGCCAGGCCGCTCTTGCGGTAGACCGAGCGGGCCTGTTCGCGAACGGTGCGTTCACTTGTTTTGCGCAGGTCAGCAACCTCCTGAAGCGACAGCCCCTTGAGCAGCAGAAGGCCGATATCCGATTCCGCTTCGGACAGGCCCCAAGCGGCAAACTGGCGCGCGATGGCAGCGCCGAGCCCCTGCACGATGGACCGGTTTTCCGCCTGCCAGCGACGAGCATCCTGACGGGCTTCGTTAAGCGCCCGGCTGAGATGGCTGATCCTCCAGGCTCCGAATCCGAGCCCCATCAAGGTCATCGTCAGCTTGACGGTTTCCACGATCAGGTGGCCCGGCGTCTCGCCGTAAACTATATCGAGCACGATATCGAGCACGACAAAGACGGCGATCATTCCGAACAGGAAAATCGTGGCCCAGGAACCGCGGCGTTCGCTTACGTCATCTGACATGTATAGGACTTCAACCTCTTGAAATTTAAGGACCCGTCAGATGACGGATAGATTGCTCATCAGGTCGTGGTCATTCCACGAACTGACCTGCAGACAGACCACGAGCACCGGACCCAAGCGGTTCCCACCTGCGTCCATCCAGTGCTTGTTGGCCAGTTCTACCCAAACTGGCGTCCCCAATTGGTTCTGCCTGCAGGTCAGTCCCCCGCCGGCAGAAACCCTCAATCCGGCGCCCACTCCGCCAGGGCATTGTCGAGCGCGCCGACCGCTTCGCGGACGTCGGCTTCGTTGATGATCAACGGCGGCGCGAGGCGCAGCACATTGTTGCCGGCGACCCCGACCAGGAGGCCATTGTCACGGGCTATCCCCTGAAGGGTTTTCGGATCCGCCTTCAGCTTCAGGCCGGTCAGAAGGCCCTTCCCCGTGACACCGTCCACCTTGTCCGGGTGCGTGTCGGCAAGGCTCTTGAGACCCTGCGCGAGCGCGCCGGAAACGCGGCGGACTTCGGCGAGGAAGGCTTCGTCAGCAATGATGTCCCACACAACATTGCCGACCGCCATGGCGAGCGGGTTGCCGCCATAGGTGGAGCCGTGGCTGCCGGGCTGCATCGGCTCACCAACTGCTTCGGTCATCAGGCAGGCGCCGAACGGAAAGCCGCCGCCGATGCCTTTGGCCGCACAGAGGATATCCGGATGCGCGCCTTCAACCCATTCGTGGGCCCAAAGCTTGCCGGTGCGGCCCATGCCGCACTGAACTTCGTCATAGATCAGTAGGATGCCATGCGCGCCGCACAGCTCCCGAAGGCCCTTGATGCACTGTTCCGGCATCGCGCGCACACCGCCTTCGCCCTGCACCGGTTCGACTAGGACAGCTGCCGCCGTCGGCTCTGCGGCTGCCTTCTTGAGGGCCTCGTGATCGCCCCATTCAAGGTGAATGAAGTTCGGCAGTTTCGGGCCGAAGCCTTCGAGGTATTTCGGATTTCCGCCGGCATTGATCGCACCGATCGAGCGGCCGTGGAAGGCGCCGGTGAAGGTGATGATGTCGAGCCGCTCCGGGCGCTCGTTCGCCCAGTGGAACTTGCGCGCCGCCTTGATGGCGCACTCGATCGCCTCCGTGCCGGAATTGGTGAAGAAGACGCGGTCAGCAAATGTGTCGCGGCAGATCTTGTCGGCGAGCTCTTCCTGGCCCTTTACGCGGAACATGTTGGACGTGTGCCAGAGCTTGCCGGCCTGATCGCGCAGCGCATCCACCATCGCCGGATGGGCGTGGCCAAGCGCATTGACCGCGATGCCGGCGATGAAGTCGAGATAGCGTCGGCCATCCTCGGTGAAGAGATGCACGCCGTCGCCCTGCACGAACACTTCCTCCGGCGGGCGGTAGACGGGAAGAATGTGCTGGCGGGGGTCCGCAGGGGCGGTCTGGTCGGTCATCGGGGGCTCCGGGGGTATCGGTCTGGCGCCACCGATGAAGCTGGCCGGACCGCAAGTCAACACGGGGCAGAGATTACAGCGAATTAATCGAGGTAATGATCGAAAAACAATAAAATTGCTTGACGCTTATCGATAATCGTTTATCGTTATTCATGAAGACGGGTTCCGGTTGGCACGACGCTCCAACGCCCCTCGACTCCCCTGAAGTCCTGCTGATCCGGAGCCCGTTCTTTCACCCCCGCCGAAAGGCGTGGCTGCAGCAAAGTATGCGGTACCGGTAAAATTAAAAAGAGGCGCAGCACCGAGTCCGGCCAGCTGCGCCTCTCCACCGTTTGCAGCGTTTCCTCCCAGAAACTTGCCTACCCATACGGCAACGAATCCTGACTTGTGTCAAGAATGTGTCGAAATATTTTTTCAGGAAAAGTGATCCAACCCGGAAATCGCCCGTAGCAGCGCGGTTTTTGCGGCATCGGCAGAGCCCGACCAGTCCGCTTTCAGGGACTGGGCGAGGCTCGCCTGGCTGCTCAGGATGACCCCGTCGGAGAGAATCTTGAGGCCATTGGCACGGAGGGTTGCGCCGGTGGTCGTAATGTCAACGATGACATCGGCCGTGCCGGTCGACGGGGCCGCCTCGGTCGCCCCGGCGCTCTCGACAAGGCGGTATTCGCCGACCGATTTCTGCGCAAAGTAGCGACGTGTCAGCCGGAGGTATTTGGTGGCGACCCGCAGGCGGCGGTGATGCGCCTTGCGGAAGGCGGCGCCCGCGGCTTCGAGGTCGGCCATCGTGTCGACATCCAGCCAGGCCTGCGGCACAGCAACGACCACATCCGCCGGGCCGAAGCCGAGACGGCGCACGACGCGGAAATCTTCGGGACCATCCGGGGAGAGATCATGGAGCAGGTCTTCGCCGGTAACGCCGAAATGCAGACTGCCCTCGATCAGGCCTTCGGCAATCTCGCGCGCGGAGAGCAGGCGCACTTCGGCTTCGAGGCCAGTGATCTCTGCCGTGTAGCCACGCTCGCCGCCGATCTGGCGGACGGGGTGGCCGATGCCGGCGAGCCAGTCTTCGGTCTGTTCCTTGAGACGGCCCTTAGAGGGGATGGCAAGCGTGAGACGGGTCATGCAGTCCTCCGGGCACGGATCATCCGGTCGGGGCGCACGACGCCGCCGATGCCGGTGGAGGCTACGCGCGCACCGGAAAGCCCGGCGATGAGACCATCATAGCGGCCACCAGCGGCAACCGGCTGCGCAGGCGTGAGGCCGTCTGCGAGGATTTCGAAGACGAACCCGTCATAGTATGTGAACCGACGGCCGAAGCCGGAGCGGAACGTGGCCGTGCGCCGGGCGGAGCCAACGCGGGAGAGGACCTTCTCGACGCGCGCCGCGAAAGCCTCCAGTGCGCCCCCTGCTCCGGTGAGGCCGTGGCTGTTTGCAAGCGCGCCGAGAATGCCGGGTGCATCGGCGAGCGGGCACTCAACCTCGCGCAGCGCGAGGATGGCCGCGCGC
>DNFL01000242.1:0-4101 GCA_003486945.1 Hyphomonas sp.
AAGCCTCCGCCGCACGGTTGATGCGCAGCTCCACATCGTCCAGCGGCCCGGAAGCGCCGATGCGGGCGAGGCTGGTCTGGATGTCCCGGTACGTCTTCGGCAGCGGGATGCGGATTTTCGGGTCGCCGAAATAGCCGTTCGTCCGCCCCAGCTGTGTCGCCACATTGCCGGTGCCAAGGGTCAGCGCCTCACGCAGGCCCGCATCAATCTCCGCCGCTGTCAGCGGACTGGACTGAGGCAGCTGGATGCCTCGAAGCACATCGCCATAAGGACCCGCCGTTTCGCACCCTGCAGGCAGCAATGCCAGGAAAAGGGCCGCCAGGGCGCCGGGCTTCAACATGTCTCTCCCCTCGCCGCTGGGCGGCGGCATTAACTCTACCGATCCGCGACCCTACAGGACAGAATCCCGGATTTGAAGGGCGCAACCGTTCCCCGCGCTGCAGAAGTTACGGCTTACAGCGATTTCATGATCGGCCTATTGACCACACGCGTAGTCACATATAGACGACACCTGTAGTCATTGATGGAGGTGGCGCGTGACGCAGATTTCCGCATCCGAACTGGAAGTGATGGAGGTGCTCTGGGCAAAGCCCGGTCTCGCCGCCAGTGATGTGCACGAAGCCCTTGGCGACGAGCGCGACTGGAACATCCGCACGGTCAAGACCTTCCTCGCTCGCCTGGTGGAAAAGGGCGCGCTGAAAACCGCCGAGGACGGCCGGCGCTATCTCTATTTCCCGGTGCTCGATGAAGCCGAGTACAAAGCCGAAGCCGCCACCCAGTTCATTGACCGCGTCTTCTCCGGCCGCGCCGCGCCGCTGGTCGCCCACCTCGCCGACTCGCGCGGGCTGACGAACGAAGACATCGCCGAACTCGAGAAGCTCTTGGGGGAGCTGAAGAAATGATCCACGCCATTCTGAACAGCGACTTCAGCCACGCCCTCGAAACCCTGCTTGCCGTTTCGATCCTGATCCTGGTGGTTCTGATGCTGCGCCGCGCCGTGTCGCGCCAGTTCGGCGCCGGCATCGTCTACCTGCTCTGGGCAATCCCCGTGGCGCGCTTCTTCCTGCCGCCGCTGCCGACGCCGGTATCGATCCTCAATCTCCAACTCGGCGCGCTGGCTCCTGCAGCCGAGCCTGCGGTGGCGGTTGCTGCAGACGCCGCAGCTGTGCCGCTTCCCGCCGCCCTCGCCGTGCCCACGCATGGCGGGGAGTGGACTCCTTCCGTCATCACCGAAGAGACGGCTTTGATGGACACGGCGGCGTCGCTGACGGACGACCTCCTCGCCGTCGGCCTGCTGGCTCTGATCGCCACCTGGGCTGCGGGCGCGCTGTTCTTCGCCGCACGCAGCCTGGTCGCGCACATCAATTTCATGAAGCTCGTCGACCGTGAGGCCATGCCGGTTTCTGCCCGCATGCAGGACCTCGCCGTGCGCATCGCCGCCGAAGCCGGCCTGAAACACACGCCGCGCATCGTCGCCAGCCTCATCTCCCGCGGTCCGTTTGTGACCGGACTGTTCCGCCCCGTGATCGTCATGCCCGCTTGGTTCGAGGATGACTACACGCCGGCTGAAGCCCGCGCCGCACTTGCGCATGAATTCATGCACGTGCGCCGCGGCGACCTCTGGGCCTTGCAGGCATCTGAACTCTTCGTGGCGGCGATGTGGTTCAATCCTCTGGCCTATATTGCCCGCAACGCTTTCCGGACTGACCAGGAAGCCGCGTGCGATGCCGATGTGCTCGCCCGCTGCCAGACCAGTCCGCATGCTTACGGGTCCACCCTGGTCAAGGCCGCAAAGCTGCACCTGCCGGAACCGGCATATGCAGTGGGCCGCCTGCCCCTCACGCATGCCCTCAAGGAAAGACTGACCCGCATGACCTACCCCGCCCCCTCGTCCCAGCGCCGCATGATCGGCTTTGGTGCTGCCGTTCTGTTCGGCGTCTCGACCCTCGCGGTCACCGCCTCCGTCGCTGCGGCGGGTGAACCGAATGACAAGGACAAGAAAGAAATCCGTATCGAGAGCAACGCGCTCTGGATCGACGGTGAAGCCACTGACCGCCAGATCGTTCTCCTCAGCGACCCGATGGCGAAAGTCATCCCGGAGCCGCCGATGCCGCCGGAAGTCGACGAGCTGCAGCGCCAGATCGAAATCGACATTGCCGAACTGACCGGCCCGGAAATGATGGGCATGTTCTTCAGCTTCGGGGAAGGCGAGGACGCCGCCGAAATTACCCGGATTTCCACCGAACTCGCCATCATGGGCGCAGAGCTCGGCGCGCTCGGCGCAATGGAAGCCCTGACGGTCGACTTCGCCAGCATGTCGGAAGAAGAAATCGAGGCCTGGGAACAGGATTTCGAAGCCCGCATGGAATCAAAGGCTGCCGCCATCGAAGCGCGCGCTGCCGAAATGGAATCGCGGATCGAAAAACACACCATCAAGATTGACGCCCGCGCCGAAGCGGAGATCGAAAAGAAGATGCGGGTCATCGAACACCGGATCGAAGCCAACTCCGACAGGATCGAAAAAATTGTCGAGCAGCGCTTCGGCCCCGAATTCGAAGCCAGGGTCGAAGCTCAATCGAAAGTCATCGAAGAGCTGGTCGAAGCCTGCCGGAACAAGCAGATTGCAGAAGGGGAAACCACCATCATCGAACGCAAGGACGTCGCCAATGAAACGGTTCGCGTCGCCTGCGTGAAGGGTGACCGGGCAGCCCTGAAATCCGAGAAAGCCTTCGCCTACGTCACCAGCTATCCGGGCATCACGGATGAAGAGAAGGCCGCCTTCAAGGCCGCGGCCGATGGCGGCAAGCGCAAGAATGTCTTCGTCTTCCGCTCCGGCGATGACCACGAGGCGCCCGAAGCCCCGCGCTCACCCAAGGCGCCCGAAGCGCCTGTAACCAACGAGCTCGAAGGCGACTGATCCCTTCCGTCTCCGCAAGAGACGCCCCCCCGGCCTTCAGGGAAGGCCGGGGTCTTTTTTTGGGCGGTGCCGCGGCCTGCTTTCCGCCTGCGCGGTGAGCGGCTAGGGTGGCGCGAACTGACCAAAGGGGAGAATGCCATGAAACGCCGCGCCGCCTTCGCCGCCCTGGCTCTGGCCACCACGCTTGGCGCCTGCGCCACCGCGCCGGAACCCTGCACCGCAGCATGGATCGACTACCGCACCGACCAGATCCTGACCCGCTTCGCCCGCGAAAACCGCGGCCTCATCACAGACCTGCGCCAGGTCGCCCGTCCGGACGGGAAGGTCGACACGGTCCGCGCCATCCTGCTCGCCGCCAAGGCAGAGGACCTGCAGAAGTTCGCAAACAGCTTCAACAAGGTCATCGTGCCTGAACTGCGCACCTCCCTGAACCAGTGCCGGGACAACGAGAACTTCGTGCCGGCCTTCACCGAATTCCTGCGCAAGGAAGGCGTCTCCGAACCGGCACTCGAATGGGTCGGCCCGATCCTCGCGGTTGCGCAGGTCATCGAAGCGAACCAGTAACGCCTCATGAAAACGTTGATCGTTGTTCCCGCGCGCTATGCCTCGCAGCGCCTGCCCGGCAAGCCGCTCGCCCTGATCGCGGGCCGCAGCATGGTCAGCCGCGTCGCCGGCCTTGCCCGGCGCGCTGCGGCTGGTCTTCCGCAGGCGGAATATGTCGTCGCAACCGATGACACGCGCATCCTCGAACACTGCCGCGACGCCGGCATCCCCGTCGTGATGACTGACCCCGCGCTGCCCTCCGGCTCCGACCGTGCCCTCGCCGCTGCCGAAGGGCTCGGCGCCGAGCCGGAATTCATCGTCAACCTGCAGGGCGACGCGCCCTTCACGCCCGCCGCGCATGTCACCGCCATTGTCGAAGCGCTGGCCGCCTCCGGCACGGACGCCGCCACGCCTTACATCCGCCTCAGCTGGGAAGCGCTCGACCGCCTGCGCGCCCACAAACAGGAAACCCCGTTCTCCGGCACCACCGTCGTCACCGATCCCGGCGGCCGCGCCATCTGGTTCTCCAAGATCATCTTGCCCGCCATGCGCAAGGAAGCCGAGCTTCGCAAACTCGGCCCGCTCTCGCCAGTCTTCCAACATATCGGCCTTTACGCCTACCGCCTCGGCGCCCTGCGCCG
>DNFL01000242.1:4320-4625 GCA_003486945.1 Hyphomonas sp.
CTACCGCCTCGGCGCCCTGCGCCGCTACTGCGCGCTGCCTGAAAGCCGGTATGAACGTCTCGAAGGCCTCGAACAGTTGCGCATCCTCGAGAACGGCATGACCATGCAGGCCGTCGAAGTGCAGCCCGGCCGGATCGCCATTCCAGGCATCGACACCGCCGAAGACATCGCCCTCGCCGAACGCCTCGTCGCCGAACATGGCGACCCGGACGCGGGCTGAGCGATGGCCCGCCTCTTCGTCGTCCGCCACGGCAACACCTTCGACAAAGGCGACACCGTCACCCGCGTCGGCGGTCGCACCGACG
>DNFL01000056.1 GCA_003486945.1 Hyphomonas sp.
CACCTTCACATCGGTGAAGAAGGTCTCGCAGAACGGGCTGGTTCCGCTGATCATTGTGATCGGGCGGACTTCAACGCCTGGTGCGTCCATGTCGATCAGCATGAAGCTGATACCTTTGTGTTTGTCTGACCGGTCGGTGCGGACGATGGCAAAGCACTTGTCAGCCCACTGGCCACCGCTGGTCCAGGTCTTCTGGCCGTTAACGAGGTAGTGATCGCCTTTGTCGACAGCGAAGGTCTGCAGGTTTGCGAGGTCTGATCCGGCATTCGGTTCCGAGTAGCCCTGGCACCAGCGAATTTCGCCACGGCAGATTGGCGGGATATGCTCCAGCTTCTGCCTTTCGTCGCCGTATTCGAGCAGGGTCGGGCCGAACATCATCACACCCATTCCGCCGATCGGATTGTAGGCGCCGACCTTGGCGAACTCATGCTCGATGATCCTGGTCTGGCCTTTGGTCAGTCCGCCCCCGCCATATTCCTTGGGCCAGGTTGGTGTACCCCAACCACGCCCGCCCACGGCTTCTCGCCATTTCTTCTGGACAGGGTTCTCGTCGGTCGGACCGTCGAGCCCGGCCAGCATATTGCCCGTGCACCTTAGTTCGTCAGGGAAATTGGTGGCAAGGAATTGCCGCACTTCGGTGCGAAATGCGTCTTCGCTCGTCTGGTCATCGGATTCTAGTTGTGTTGCCACGGAAACCTCCGTTCAAAAATCAAATTCGTGGCACCCCTCGCGGCCGACAAGGGCGCGCTCTGGCTGGTCAATACTGCTGCGCAGGAACGTGCAAAACCAAACCTTCCATCGCAGATTCCATGGGTATCTGGCAGGCGAGGCGACTGTATTCGCTGGCCCCTTCTGCAAATTGCAGGAGTTCGGCCTCCGCTTCGCCTTCCTTCAGACGACCAACGATGTCGATCCAGGTTGGGTCGACATGGACATGACAGGTCGCACAGGCGCAGGCCCCGCCACAATCGCCGTCGATGCCCGGCACGCCGTTGAAAAGCGCCGCTTCGCGCGCTGTTTCGCCCTCAGCAATTTCGACTTCCCGCCGCGTTCCATCGCTGGATACGAACGTCACTTTGACCATCATAAACTCCATATTTCTGCCTTAGTAAATCAGCGGGCGTGCAGCCGCACCGGCAGCTTGGTGATCCCACGCACAAGGGTTGAATACAGGCGCTCGGGTTCGCCGGTCACTTCGACCTTGGCGAATCGCTTGTGAATCTCTTCCCAGATGATCCGCAACTGCAGTTCTGCCAGCCTGTTGCCCATGCAGCGATGGATGCCATAGCCGAATGACAGGTGATGGCGCGGATTCTTGCGGTCAATGATGAACCGGTCGGCCTGGTCGATAACCGTTTCGTCGCGGTTGCCCGACAGGTACCACATCACGACCTTGTCGCCCTTCTTGATCTGTTTGCCGCCGATCTCCCAATCCTGAAGCGCAGTGCGGCGCATGTGAGTCAGCGGCGTTTGCCAGCGGATGATTTCCGGCACCATGCTGGTAATCAACGATGGGTCGTCATTCAGTTTGCGATATTCGGTGGGGTTCTGATTGAGGGCGAGCACACCGCCGCTGATTGAATTGCGCGTGGTGTCATTGCCGCCCACGATCAGCAGCAGGAGGTTGCCCAGAAATTCGAGGAAAGGCATATCCTTTGTCGCCGGGGAATGCGCCATTATGGAAATCAGGTCGTTCCTCGGCGGTTCATTGACGCGCTGATCCCACAGGCCCTTGAAATACATCGCGCACTCGATGAGCTCTTCGCGCCTCGCTTCGTACGATGCGACGATGCCGGTTTCAGGAGCAGCGGTGGTGACATCGGACCAGCGGGTGAGCTTGCGGCGTTCTTCCCACGGAAAATCGAACAGGGTGGCAAGGGTCATCGTGGTCAATTCGATCGAGACCTTGTCAACCCAATCAAATTCCTCGCCGATCGGTAGATCATCGAGAATCTGACACGCTCGTTCACGGATTGTCGGTTCGAGCAACAGCAAGTTGGACGGCGCCACAGCGGGGGTGACGGCCTTGCGTTGCTGGTCGTGCTTTGGAGGATCCATGGCGATGAACATTTCAAGTTCGAGCGCGCCTTCCACACTATGCATGTCCTGGATGGCGATACCGCCGAGCTTTGCCTCCGATGAAAAGACTTTGTGGTTGGTATCGACGGCCATGATGTCGTCGAATTTGGTGATCGACCAGAATGGTCCGACATGGCTTTCACGGCAGTAATGGACTGGCTCCTCCTTGCGCAGCCGGTCGAAGAACAGGCCGATCGTGTCCTGCTGAAAAAGGCTCGGCCGAGAGACATCGATTTCGTCGATCGGGATGGCCGCTATTTTTTCGGCAGTATCCAGCTCTATCGTGTCGATGCTCATGTCTCGTCCTCCATACCTAGCAAGCAGACTCGCCTCGTTTGCAGATAGGTAGAGAATTTGCAGGGTGTGGTCAATAAAGCTTATAAGGATTGTTTCAAGTCCGGTCAAACTGTGAACTTCATAGGCAAGCTATGGACATGTCGTCCGATAAACCCTTATAAGGCTTTATCAGAGGAGCGATTCTAGGAGATGCAACCGAAGGTCGATGATTCCAGGAAAGCCAAGCGTGCGCTCACGCTTGCGCAAGACATCGTACGAGATATCGAAACAAAGGCGCATGTTGCGGGCGACAGGTTGGCGCGCGAGGACGAAATGCTTGCGCGATACGATGTCGCCAGAGCAACCTTGCGTGAAGCGCTCCGCTTTCTTGAACTCCAGGGCGTTATCCATCTTCAGTTGGGTCGCGGTGGCGGGCCGGTGGTCGCCCGCCCGCAGACCGGTGATTTTGCGAATAATCTTTCTCTCATCCTGCAATTCATGGAAGCAGACCTCAGAGGCCTGCTCGAACTGCGCGAAGCCATAGCGCCGAATGTTGCAGCCTATGCCGCCCAGCGCGCGACCACGGGTGATCTGAGCGCACTTGCCGATTGCCTCAAAGAGCTGGAGCGCAACGAAGTCAGCAGCCAGTTTGAGGAACTGAATCGCCGTTTTCACGATATGCTCGGCTGGGCCAGCGGCAATCCGCTTTTCGGCCTTCTGACTTCCGCGTTGCACATGCTTACCCGCGAATTTTCGCTCTCGCTGGGGTATTCGGCGCAAGAGCGTGCGGTGCAGTTGCGCTTCTTGCGCCGCGTCCTTGAAGCTGTGCGCAAGGGCGATGCCGAAGGAGCGCGGCAGGCGATGGCTCGTCTCGTGGCGGGCTCCGCCTCCTATCTCGCAGAAAGAAGCCCTGAGCTTGTGTCCCAGAAGGTCAAGTGGGGGCAGACGTAAAAAACAGGCGCCCGTGGATGGCGCAATTTGGAGAAGTTAACACGATGGCACTCAAGAGCCACATTTGCGAAATTCTCGGGATCGAGTACCCGATCCTTCTGGCCGGGATGGGCGGGGCCAGTGTCCCCGCGCTTGCGGCTGCAGTATCGAATGCCGGGGGGCTTGGCGTTCTTGGCGCTGCGGCCTGCTCGCCGGACCAGTTGCGTAGCTGGATCCGCCAGACCCGCGAGCTGACCGATAAACCGTTTGGGGTCGATACCCTTCTGCCTGCCTCCGTCAGGCGCGGTTCGGCCCCGCAAAGTGGCGCCGTGGCCGAAAACCCGATGGCATTGCTCGGCGAATACCAGCAGTTCACCCGCGATTTCATGGAACGCGAGGATCTGCCCGAGGTGGATGCCGCAATGGCCATGCGCGCGGCTGGCGCTCCTGAAATGGGCAAGGGCGGGCCGCAGTTGTTCTCGCGGGAGCGTTTCGAGGCGCAGATGGAAGTTGTAATCGAGGAAAAGGTGCCAGTCTATGCCGCCGGCCTCGGCAATCCCGGACCGTGGATGGACCGCCTTCATTCGAATGGCACCAAGGTCATGGCGGTGATCGGCAAGGTCAAACATGCCCAACAGGTGGTCGATTCCGGTATCGACATGATTGTTGCGCAAGGTCACGATGGCGGCGGACACAACTCCCCGATCGGAACCTTCTCGCTGATTCCGCAAGTGGTCGATGCGGTGGGGGACCGGGTTCCGGTGATCGGAGCGGGTGGAATCTCCGATGGCCGCGGAGTCGCCGCAGCGATGATGCTGGGCGCTCTGGGCGCGTGGGTCGGCACGGCGTTTCTGGCAACCGATGAAGCAGGTATCGAACGGTTCCAGAAGGAAGCAATAACCGACGGCGGCGATGCAGATACCATCGTCAGCCGCTCGTTGACCGGCAAGCCCGCGCGCATGATCCGCAACAAATGGGCCGATGCCTGGGTTGCGGCGGGCAAGGAGCCGCTTCCCATGCCTTACCAGTCGATGATTTCAGGGCCGGTCATGGCTTCGGGCATCAAGGCTCAGCGCAAGGATATCATGCCCGGCTTCGCGGGGCAGGGAATCGGTCTGATCCATTCGATCCGTCCAGCAGCAGAGGTCATGCGCGATCTTGTCGACGGGGCCGAAAGGGCGCTGGCTGATGCCAGATTCTATTCCTGAACTCCGGCAAGACGGGGACGCGATATGAACGCTTCACAGACCTTATCCTTTGCCGACAAGGCCGCCATAACCGGTGTGGGCGAAACCGTATTCGTGAAGGGCACTGAACGGACTGCAGTGGACATGATGCTGGAAGCCTCGCGCCGCGCCATCGCGGATGCCGGCCTGAAACCTTCCGATATCGACGGCATGGTGCCGCCGCCGATTTATACGACCTCGGAGGAAATGGCCGCCAATCTCGGCATTGATGTGCTGCGTTATGCAGCCACCGTTCACATGGGTGGCGCCAGCCCGACGACGGCGCTGCAGAACGCTGCGATGGCGATTGCCAGCGGGCTTTGCAATCACGTGCTGGTTACGCTCGGTTGGAACGGCTATTCCGCCCTCAGGTCCAAGCCGGGTGCCCCGCCCACTCGGGCGATGAACATGAACACGCTGACCAATACCATCCAGGGCTATTACATCCCCTATGGTGTGTTCCTGCCGGTGCAGATGTATGCTTGGCTGGCGACCCGCCACTCGAAGCTTTACGGCGTGGGCGCGGATGCGATGGCGGCCGTCGCGCTGGCCTGCCGTCGTCACGCGCAGTTGAATCCGCGCGCCTTTACTTATGGGCGCGCACTCGACGCGGAAACCTATCATTCAGCGCGCTGGATATCCGAGCCCTTCCGCCTTTACGATTGCTGCCTTGAAACCGATGGGGCCTGCGCGGTTGTCATATCGCGAATGGATCGGGCCAGGGATATGCCCCATGTGCCCGTCAGCATTGCCGGTGCCGCGGAAGGCCACCCCTATCCCGCCGACGACATCCCGTCGCGGCCCGATCCCTTCAAGATCGGCCTTAGCTATGCCGCCCCGCGCGCTTTCGATATGGCTGGCGTCAAGCGCGAGGACATGGATTTCCTGCAGATCTACGATTGCTTTACCTATGTCGTCTTGCTGCAACTGGAAGCGATGGGGTATTGCGAACCAGGCGGACAGGCCGAATTCGTCACCAATGGCCAGATTGAGCTGGGTGGCCGCTTTCCGATCAACACCCATGGCGGCTTGCTCAGTGAGGCGCATGTCTGGGGCCTCAACCACGTGGTCGAGGCAGTGCGTCAGCTTCGTCACGACTGCGGCGAGCGCCAGGTGCTGGGAGCCCAGACCGGCCTCGTGACCGGTTGGGGCGACCTCGGCGACGGCAGCATCGCCATTCTCAGGAGGTTTGCATGAGCAGCGAAAGCGATCTGCCCCCCAAAATGCGGCCTTCCGCGCATATGGTGCCACCCAAGCCGCGACCGCGCCCACAAGACCCGGTTGAGCAGGAATTCTGGAAGAAGTGCCAGGACGGCCATCTCTATTTCCAGCGCTGCAGCGATTGCGGCAGCTTCCGCCACTTGCCGCGCTATATGTGCGCAAAGTGCGGCTCGCCGGAATTTTCCTGGGAACGCAGCTGCGGTAGGGGCACGTTGTTTTCCTGGACCGTAACCCACCAGGCCCTCCACCCGGCTTTTGCCGCCGACATCCCCTTCGTGGCTGCGGTGGTTGAATTGGAAGAGGGGGTGCGCATGGCCACGCGGCTGGTTGGTTGCGATCACGAGCGTCTTGCGCTCGACCTTCCGGTGGTAGTGGAGTTCGAACTGATCGGTGAGGACTTCCGCCTTCCTGTTTTCCGCCTGAGTGAAAGTTAGAAGCGCCATGGATCTCGAATATGGACCCGATTACGATGTCTTCCGCAAGCAGGTGCGGGCCTTTATCGAAGCGCACAGCCATCTCGCTCCGCCTTCTTCTGACCGGGCGGCCCGACCTTCGTCCAAGGCGGTCGAATGGCAGAAGCTGTTGATCGAGCATGGGTATACCGCGCGAACGATCCCGCAGGAGTATGGCGGCTTTGGAGCGGAGCCGGACATTCTCCAATCGCGCATCATCGCAGGGGAATTTGCGCGGGCCAGGGTGTCGGGCGGGCTTTCCAATCAGGGAATCTCGATGTTCGTGCCGACCCTGCTCGAACTCGGCACCGAGGAACAGAAACTGCGCTGGATCGAACCCACGTTGAAAGGCGATGTTGTCTGGTGCCAGGGCTATTCCGAACCCAGCGCCGGGTCGGACCTCGCCAACCTCAAGACCAGAGCTCATATCGAGAACGGCGAATTTGTTGTCAATGGCCAGAAGATTTGGACAAGCACCGCCAAGCATGCCGACATGATCTTCTGCTTGGTCAGGACCGAACCTGACGCGCCCAAGCATGGCAGCATTTCCTACCTGATTTTTTCGATGGACACGCCGGGCATCGAGGTTCGCCCCCTGAAGACAATGACCGGTCACGCGGAATTCAACGAAGTGTTCTTTACTGATGTCCGCGTTCCGCTGGACCAGATCGTCGGCCAGCGGGGCCAGGGCTGGTTCGTGGCAAACGCGACTCTTGGCCATGAGCGCGGAATGCTGGGCGATCCCGACGCGCTCGAAAACCGGCTGCAGGCGCTGATCGCACTGATGCAGGAAGAGCGTTTGGGCCAGGGTCGCGCGATCGACAATCCGGTACTGCGCGACCGGCTGGTGGCACTTCAGGCCGAAGTGGCGGCGATGAAATATAATGGAATGCGGATCCTTTCAAACAGCCTCAGGGGGGAGCCGGGCGGCATGGCGAAACTGATCGTCAAGTTGCAAAGCTGCGAACTCGCTCATCAGATATCCGCGCTGGCAATCGACGCCATTGGCGAACTGGGCATTCTCTATCACAACAGCCCGCGTGAGCGGGAAGGGGGGGCGTGGCAATGGAACTATATGTTCCAGCTCGGTCTCATAATCGGCGGCGGCACCGCGCAGATCCAGAAGAACATCATCGCTGAACGTGGCCTAGAAATGCCGCGCGAACCGAAGCTGGCGAAGATTTCGGATGCGGCGAAAGCAACCGCAGACATGCCGCGTCACAAACAGGGATCAGCCTAATGGATTTCGGACTTTCTAAGGACCAGCAGATGCTGCGCGATGCGGTTGCGCGGTGTCTTGCGGATACCTGCCCGCTCGATCATGTCCGCGAATGTGCCGAGCGTGACAATCCGCTTAGCGACAAAGTGCTCCGCGCCGTCCAGGACCTGGGAATTCCAGGGATGCTGGTACCGGAAGAGCATGGCGGCCTCGGCATGACCCTTCTCGACGCTGCCATAGTTGCGGAACAGCTCGCTTATGCGGTCGCGCCAGTACCTTTTCTCGCCAGTCATGTTCTGGCGCCTATCGCGCTGAGCGAGGCAGGCAGCGAGGAGCAAAAAGCTCACTGGCTGCCAAAGATCGCGAGCGGCGAGGCGCGTATCGGTGTCGCGATTTCCGAGACAATCGAGGTGCGCGACGGCGCGGGGGTTTCCTCTGCTGCCGGGAAGCTCAACGGCACCGCCCTGTTCGCAATCGATTTCGAAGGAGCCGATGCCTTCATCGTCGCCGATTCCGGTGGCAGGCTGCACCTTGTCGGTGCCAAGGCGTCGGGCCTGAAGGCTATCGCGCTGACGACCATCGATCGGACCCGCTGCGTCGGGGAATTGCGGTTTGATGGGGCCGAAGCGGAACCACTGGCTGATGATCGGGGAGCTACAGTGGCCCGGCTGCGCGCTGCGGGGCGTGTGATCCTCGCCGCCGACAGTCTTGGCGCAGGTCAGGCCATGATCGAAAAGGCTGTCGATTATGCTGGCCAGCGCGAACAATTTGGTCGCCTTATCGGCAGTTTCCAGGCCGTAAAGCACATGTGCGCCGAGATGGCCGCGCGGCATGAACCGTGCCGTTCGCTCGTCTGGTACGCCGCCCACGCCTTTGACGCAATTCCGACAGAGGCATCGCTCGTCGCCTGCCACGCGAAATCACACACCGGCGAAGTCCATCGCTTTGTCGCTCGCACTTCCACCGAAGTGCATGGCGGGATGGGATTCACGGACCTGATCGGTCTCCACTACTGGTTCAAACGCATTGGATTCGACCGGCAGGTGCTTGGCGGACCCGAAACGGTGCGGGCCGAGGCGGCAGCACTGCAAGGCTGGATCAAGGCCGCGTAACACACTCGTTGAGGGGGCGTCCGAGACTGGCTGCCCCGTCCGGCAGGGAGAAGGAAAATGATCGACTGGAACCTCGGTGACATTCTCGACGCTGTCGAGCCCGCCATGCCTCAGGACGCTCCGGCGCTGATACACGGCGACCGGATCGTCACTTGGCCCGAAATGTCCGCGCGTTCGAATAATATAGCGCGCGCGTTGCGTCAACGCGGAGCGTGCGATGGTGCCAAGGTGGCCTTCTACATGCGCAACCGCCCCGAATATGGCGAGCTGATGGCGGCTTGTTTTAAGGGGCGCTTGACCCATGTGAACATCAATTACCGCTATCGCGCCGAAGAAGTTTTTTACATTTTTCAAGATTCCGACAGCGAAGTGATAGTTTACAGTTCGGAGTTTCGCGAATGTATCGTCGAACTCAAGGATAGGCTCGAGAAGGTTCACACTTTCGTCGAAATTGGCGACTCTTCCGAAATCGCGTCTTTTGCGAGTCCCTATGAGACGCTGGCGGAAAAAGGGGACGGATCGGCGCTCGGCATCAAACGCTCACCCGACGATTTGCTCTTCATCTATACCGGCGGCACGACGGGGATGCCGAAAGGCGTGATGTGGCGGCACGACGACATGCGCAAGGCCCAGCTGGACGCGCAGAAGTTACTGGGCCCGGTTCCGCAGACGCTGGAAGAAAATGTTGCGCTGATCGAGAAAGAGGGCCCCGGCAGGCGCACTCTCTCCGCCTGCCCGCTCATGCACGGGACGGGCTTCATCACCGCGATAGGTGCGCTCATGTCGGGCGGTGCGATCGTCACGCTGACGGCCCCTTCCTTCGAAGCTTCAGAATTGTGGGAAACGGTTGAAAAGCACCAGGTAGAAAGCATCGCAATTGTGGGCGACGCCTTTGCTAAGCCAATGCTTCGCGCGCTCGAAGAAAACCCGGGCCGCTGGGATACCAGGAGCCTCGTCTCCATCATCTCGTCCGGCGTGATGTGGAGCAAGGAGATTAAGGCCGGTCTATGTAAGCACATTCCCCAGATCGTGCTGATGGATAGTTGCGGCGCCTCCGAAGGGCTCGGCTTCGGCCTCTCCGTCACGACTGCTCAGGGCGGTACGAACACCGCGAAATTCGGGATTGGCGAATTCTGCGATGTCTTCGACGAAAACGATCAGAAAGTCGAACCTGGAAGCGGCGTGCCTGGCTTTATCTCCCGCAAGGGGGCCATCCCCTTGGGTTATTACAAAGATCCCGAAAAATCCGCCAAGACATTTCGAACAATCGATGGCGTGCGTTATTCGATTCCGGGCGACTGGTGCCACGTAGAGGCAGATGGTAGCCTTACACTGCTAGGCCGCGGCAGCGTATGCATCAACACTGCTGGCGAGAAGGTATACCCAGAAGAAGTCGAGGAAGTGCTCAAGACCCATCCCGCCATCGGTGAAGCGCTGGTCGTAGGTGTAACGGACGAAAAATGGGGCCAGGCCGTCACGGCCGTCGTCCACCTCAACCACGGCGTCCCGTTCGACGAGCAAGCTGTCAAGGACCATGTGCGCGATCAGCTGGCAGGATACAAAACGCCCAAGGCCATACATCCAACGGAAAAACCCCTGCGTGCATCCAACGGCAAGGCCGACTACGCAACGGCGAAAGCAATCGCCGAACGTTTGACGGTCGCATCGTGAGTCATCGGGAGTCTCCCGATTACGACGCTGTAATCGTCGGTGCCGGCTTCAGCGGGATATACCTGCTCCACAAGTTACGTGACGCTGGGTTCAACGTGTTGCTGGTGGATGCTGCGGCCCAGCCCGGCGGCATCTGGTACTGGAATTGCTATCCAGGCGCACGAGTGGATTCACAGGTTCCGCTTTACGAGTTCTCGATACCTGAAGTGTGGAAATCATGGGCCTGGAGCGAGCGATTTCCCGGTTGGGAAGAGCTCAGAGCGTATTTCCGGCATGTTTGCGATACGCTAGACCTGTGGCCCATGATGCGCATGGGGTGTGGGGTCAGAGGCGCGCACTATGAGAAGGAGACGAAGCAATGGCGTCTGCAACTCGACAGCGACAAAACTGTTTCGACACGATTCCTGTTGCCCGCTCTTGGTTTCGCATCCAAGCCGTATGTCCCCAATTTTCCCGGCCTTGAGGATTTCGAAGGCCAATGGTTTCACACAGCGCGCTGGCCGCAGCAGGGTGTCGATCTCAGCGGACGTAAGGTTGCCCTGATCGGCACCGGTGCAAGTGGTGTGCAGGTCGCGCAAGAAGCGGCCAAATCCGTATCGAAGCTGACCCTCTTTCAAAGAACTCCCATCCTGGCGCTGCCTATGCAGCAGAAGAAGCTTTCAGAAGAAGACCAGGAACGGGACAAGAAGGGCTATGACGCTATCTTCGAAACGCGCAAGCAGACGAGCGGAGGGTTCGAATGCCAATCGCTAGACGTATCGGCGCTCGAAGTTGACGAAAACGTGCGCACAGCGCACTTTGAAGATCTGTGGCAACAGGGTGGCCTCGGGTTCTGGTATCACAATTTCGCCGACCTGCTTATCAATCGCGAAGCTAACCGCTACGCGTATGATTTCTGGCGCGACAAGGTTCGCGCGAGGATCGCCGATCCCGTTCTGGCCGAGAAACTTGCCCCATCCGAGCCACCGCATCCGTTCGGCACGAAGCGACCTTCGCTCGAGCAGGGATACTACGAGATTTTCGCTCAGGAGAATGTCGCGCTGGTTGATCTCAAGGCAACTCCGATCATCCGGGTCAAGCCGCACGCGATTGAGACCGGTAACGGCGAGATGGAATGCGACCTCATCGTTTTCGCCACCGGCTTCGATGCTGGGCGCGGCGGGCTGATCGATATGAACATCACGGGGACGAACAGCCTATCACTGTCCCATGCGTGGGAAGACAGAGTACGCGCCTATCTGGGAATGGCGGTATCTGGCTTTCCCAATATGCTGTTCGCATACGGGCCACTCAGCCCGTCGGGTTTCTCAAACGGCCCGACCAGCGCAGAGATACAGGGTGACTGGATCTGCGACTTTCTGGTCTGGATGCGGGAAAATGGTGTCGATCTTTTCGAAGCCGATCCGGCAGCTGAAACGGGCTGGACCGAAATGGTTGCCCAAGCAGGCGCGATGACACTCTTTCCCGAAGCGGATTCTTGGTACATGGGCGCAAACATCCCGGGCAAGAAGCGTCAACTGATCAATTTTCCAAGCGTGTCTGGCTATGTCGCACTCTGCGAAGATGTAGCGAACGAGGGGTATCGCGGCTTCGTGATCGACAAACCCACGAGCAAGGAACACTTAACGAAATGAACGTATTGTCCAAGATTGGAGATTTTCCCGACGACATCGACCCTGTCTGGGCCGGCGATGGTTCGCATCTGCCGGAATGGTTTGTGTCGGCCCTCAAGGTGCCGCGCGAAGAAGGTTATGTTGAGATCGACGGTGCCAGGACGCATTACTTCCGCTGGGGCGACCGGAAAAAGCCGAAAGTGCTTATGACACATGGCTTTCTATCCCACGCCCGTTGCTTTGCCTTCATCGCTCCGTTTCTCGCGGAAGATTACGACGTGGTGGCGTTCGATCTCGCCGGCATGGGCGACACGGAGATGCGCGGGCAAGCCGATCCCGCGGCAAGGGGGCGCGAGTTTGGTGAGATTGCCGAGGCACTCGATCTGTTTACAGATGGCCACAAACCCACCATCATCGCGCACAGTTTCGGCGCGGGCGCAGCGCTGACAGCCGTGACCCTGTTGCCCGATGCATTCTCCGGCGTCGTGATTTGCGATCTCATGGTCATGCGAGCCGAGCTCCTGGAGCAATACTGGAACCATCGCCGCTCCAGCCCGGGATCAGGTGATCCTGACAAGCCCAACCGGCCCTATGCGAGCTATGAAGAGGCGCGCAAAAGATACGTCCTTTCCCCGCCCCAGCCGGTCGGCGAGCCGTTCCTCCTAGATTACATGGCGTATCATTCAATGCGGCGCGACGGAGACGGTTGGACATGGAAGTTCTCACCTGAGGTATTCCGACGAAGCAATAAGTCCGACGAATGGCTCACAATCGGCCATCGACTCGTGAATGCGCCGGGCCGCAAGATCATCGTTCATGGCGGAAAGAGTCAGCTCTTTACCAGGGACTCGGCTGACTACATCCGCGAGCTGGGGGGCGGTGACATTCCGATAATCGCCGTACCTGAGGCGCGCCACCATTTGATGCTCGATCAGCCATTAGCTTTTTTAACTGCACTCAGAAGCATTCTCTCCCTTTGGGAGGAATAGGCACACTCAGAGTGTGTGTGCAGCACAAGCGCCGAGATCCACGGGCGGATCACCGCGTGTTAGGCTCAGGTCGCGCACGCGAAGCACAACCTGGCTCATATTAATGCGTCGATCCGGGTGTTCACCGACACGAATTACCAGCGGGCTCGCTACATAGTGAGTACGCATAAGGCGAGTACCGCCTTGCGAGCTCCCCCGCTTTGCGGATGATAGGCGGATAAGCACTTGTCTTGAGACATAGTCAGAGACTATCCGCAGACATTCGGTGACACATGGATCTGATACTTGGTGCGCCGCGCCGGCGCTGGGCTCGAGGCGAGAAGCTAGCCGCGGTGGCGGCGGCGTTTTCGCCGGGGATGACGGTCACCGCGGTTGCCCGCGACCTGGGCATCAGTCGCAGCATGCTGTTTGCCAGGCGCAAGAAGTTTCGGGCGGAGACGGGCTTTCCGGAGATGTCGCACCCGCCGAAGTTTGCGCCTGTGACCGTGACGCCGGATCCTGTCGGATTTGTCGGCGCATCGCCGGCGGCGGTGATGGGCCCGGGGGCGATCGAGATATCCTTCACACACGCGCCGCAGATGCGCATCACGGGCGGTGTTGATCCGGTGCTTGCGACCGCGCTCGTAGGAGCGCTTGTCGCGCGATGATTTCTCCGCCGGCGGGCGTGCGCGTCTGGCTTGCGAGCGGCGTGACCGACATGAGGAAGTGCTTGGGCAGTTTGCGTCTGCTGGTCCAAGAACAGATGAAGCTCGATCCGCATGCGGGTCACCTGTTTGTGTTCCGGGGACGTCAAGGTGGCCTGATCAAGGTAATCTGGCATGATGGCCAGGGTCCCTGCCTCTGTTCACGAAGAAGCTCGAACGAGGCCGGTTCATCTAGCCCTCGACCGCAGGGGAGCCGGTCTCGCTGTCGGCGGCGCAGCTCGGCTATCTTCTTGAAGGGATCGACTGGCGGATGCCGCAGCAGACATGGCGACCACAGTCTGCGGGATAAGGCGCTTTTCTCGATTCTCCGGCGGAGTGAAGCAGGGTAGATTCGTGTGCATGTCGGACTTGGCTGATCTTCCTGATGACATCGAAGCGCTGAAGGCGATGAGTTCGTCGGCGGAGACCATTGCGCTGAAGGCTCAGCTTATTGAAGCACAGTCTTCCCGTCAGTCAGCCGATGAACTCATCGCCATCTGCGCCTTCAGATCCTGAAGCTGCAGCGCGCGCAGGTTGGCCAGACTTCCGAGCGTTCGGCGCGCCTGATCGAGCAGCTTGAGCTGTCGCCGGAAGACATCGACGGCGACATCGCTGAAGACGACGCAAGGGCCGATGCCGGCAAGTCGGCTTCGGCTTCGGTTCCGGCCCATACGCGCCGCCAGCCGAAGCGCGGGCCGCTGCCCGAGCATCTGCCGCGCGAGCGGGTTGTCATCCCGGCGGCGCAGGCCTGTCCCTGCTGCGGCTCGGATAAGCTCTCTAAGCTCGGAGAAGACATCACCGAGACACTGGAAGGTCATTCGCCGCAGATTCTTCGTGAAGCAGACCGTGCGCGAGCGCTTCAGTTGCCGGGCCGGTGAAGCCATTACCCAAGCGCCTGCGCCGTTCCATGTGATCGCCCGCAGGCGCGCCGAGCCATCTCTGCTCGCCATGATCCTGTGGTCGAAGTGTGCGATGCCCTTGCCGTTGACGCGACAGGCCGGCGCGTTCCATCATGAGGGCATCCCTCTTGAGGTCTCCGCAATGGCCGACTGGGTTGGGGGCTAGCGTCGCGGGGCTTGAGCCGCTGACAGAGCTCATCCGCGCGCACGTCTTTGCGGTCGCACGCCTGCACGCTGATAACACGACCGTGCCGGTGCTCGCCAAAGGCAAGACGCGCACCAGGCGCTTGTGGGCCTATGTGCGCGACGACCTGCCATTCGGCGGACGTGATCCTCCGGCCGTTGCTTATTTTTACTTCTCCGACCGGCGCGGCGAACCTCCCCAGACGCATCTGAAGAATTGGAGCGGCATCCCTGCAGGCCGATGCCTATGGTGGGTTGAACGCGCTCTATGCCGAAGCGCGGCTTCCGGGACTGATCCGAGAAGCCTCCTGCTGGGCGCATGCAAGGCGCGAGTTCTTCAAGCTTGCCGATGTCGCGCGCAAGGCCCGCGATGCCTGCACCGTGATCTCGCCGATCGTGCTCGAAGCGGTCAAACGCAGCGATGCGATCTTTGACATCGAGCGCGCCATCAATGGTCAGGGCACAGACGTCAGGTTGCGCGTCCGGCAGGAAAGCATCAGACCGCTCATCGGCGAACTGCACGACTGGATGACCACGCAGCGCACCTGCATCTCCGGCAAGGACGATCTCGCCAAGGCCTTCGACTATATGCTGAAGCGCTGGCCTTCGTTCACGGCCTTCCTTGATGATGGCCGCATCTGCCTGACCAACAATGCCGCCGAACGCATGATTCGGCCACTCACCCTCGGGCGGCGCAACTGGACGTTCGCCGGCTCGGACCGCGGGCGTGAGCGCGCCGCGGCGATCTATACCCTCCTGCAGACAGCCAAACTCAACGATGTCGATCCGCAGGCCTGGCTTGCGGATGTACTCTCTCGCATCGCCGATACACCCAGCTCACGCCTCGCTGGCCTCCTGCCGTGGAACTGGAAACGGAGGCAGGATGCTCAAAAGGTTGATGCATGCAGCTGAACAAAGTCTCCGCAATCTGGACGATTGCACATGTCGCCGCCGAACTGGGGGAGGATGAAGACTGGCTCTTCGACATCATCCGCGAAATGGAACCCGAAGACGGTGTCATCTGGGTCTACGGTCCGCCGCTCGGCGAAGATGGAACCGTCGCGTTCACCGACTACGGTATCGAGAACCTCCAAAACCCCATCGACATCCACAAAGCCGATCGGAGCTGACCGCGTCCGTAGCCGGATGCGTACCATAGTGAGCCATGGGTCCTTCAAGAAGAGCGAAATTGCCGACATCTGTGTGCGCCATCTTGAGGTCGACGGTGGGCCCACAACCCGGGATCTCGCCGAGCAAGTGCTGATTGAGCGCCGGCTTGACACAACGGATGCCACGTTGCGCAATTCGGTCGTCTTCAAGCTCGTCCCGCCCTTACCATGCCGCTCGGCGCAAGCATGTCCGGATGGTGGAGAAGCGCAACGGCATGTGTAACTGGGCACCAGGTGATGCCGTCTCGTTGCGGGGCGCTGCCAGTTTAGGTTGCATACAATACCGGTTCGATCAGAACTCAAATCGCTTGCACCGGGAGAGCCGTCCATAGATATAGAAGTTAAGCGAGCTGACACTAGGACGCCCGCACACTTCTGCGGTTGCCATGCCTCGTTCCTGTTCAGCCTAGATCGCGATGATCTGTTCTTTGTTGAATTTGCTTCCGCGGTTTGTCCGTCTCCGCTGCGACAGAATCTCCATTCAAATGTGGGACCAAATGGATATCAGGACATATTGTGTAAAGGCATACCATATGCAAGCAAATTGGTTGTCGAGAGGCTGATGAGGGGTGCGCAAAAGTCCGTTTGCTTACATACAGTATGGACTCGTGCGGATAGTTCGTGTATCGGAAATGGTGAAAATAGGTGGCGCAAGGCCCCGCGGATTATCTGAGCGGTGGAATGACAATTTAGTCTTCTTAATGAGGCGGAGAAAGTTCGCATCGTCAGGAAGGTGACCTCCTGAATTCCGCAGTTTGGGTACACTTGCTGGCTAGATTATTCTAGTCAGCACTTTTTTTGCAGCACGTGACCTGCTTCCGTAATACTGCACCGTTCGATTTTGGAAAATTCTCGCATATCATGGGGGCTGCGGGACGAGGATGACAGATGAGGAAGTCGAAGTTCACGGACGCGCAGATCGCATTCATTCTGCGCCATGCGGAAGAAGGCACGAAGGTTGAGGAGGTCTGCCGGAAGGCGGCTGCCGTGACCCCCGACGTTCATCCAGTCTGATCCAGAACCGGCGCGTTGATGTTGCTCAAGCGAGCGGTTGAGGCAACGGGCTTTGGGACCCGGTGCGGTTGGCACGTCGCGGCGAACGCGGCGGGCCTCTGATAGCCGAGGGCCGAGTGAGGCCGCCGGGTGTTGTAGTCGGTGACCCATGCGCCGATCAGATGCCGGGCATGGGCGAGATCCCGGAACAGGTTTTCGTTCAGGCATTCATCCCTGAACCGCCCATTGAAGGCCTCGCAGAATGCGTTCTGCGTTGGCTTGCCGGGAGCGATGTAGTGCCAGTCGAAAGTCCTGTCCTGAACCCACTCGAGCACAGCGTTCGAGGTGAACTCCGTTCCATAGCACATTCGGAACTTGGGT
>DNFL01000291.1 GCA_003486945.1 Hyphomonas sp.
TTCTTCCTCGGCTTCTTCCTCGACTTCATCGAGATCGTGTTCGTGGTCGTGCCACTGGTGGCGCCGCCGCTGATCCTGCTGGGGTGCGACCCGGTCTGGCTGGCGATCCTGATGGCGGTGAACCTGCAGACGAGCTTCCTGACGCCGCCGTTTGGATTTGCGCTGTTCTACCTGCGCGGCGCGGCGCCGCCGGAGGTGAGCACGGCGCAGATCTGGCAGGGCGCGCTGCCGTTTATCGGCTTGCAATTGCTGCTGATCGCGTGCGTGGCGGCCATGCCGCAGCTGGCCACCTGGCTGCCTTCGATTGCGGCGCGCTGACACGATGGGACAGGACATCGCGCCTTTCCAGGCGATCTCGATCAGCCGCCGCGCACACGAAATGAAGGCGGCGGGCAAGCGCATCCTGCACATGGAATTCGGCCAGCCCTCGACCGGCGCACCGCAGGCCGCCATCGCCGCGGCGCACGGCGTGCTCGATACCGAGGCGATGGGCTATTGGGAGAGCGTGCCGCTGAAGGAGCGCATCGCGCGGCATTATCTGGAGACGTATGGTGTCGAGGTGCGGACGCGGCGGATCGCGATCACCTGCGGGGCCTCGCCTGCACTGGTGCTGGCGCTGGCGACGGCGTTCAACCCCGGCGACCGGATCGCGCTCGCCCGGCCGGGCTATGTGGCGTATCGCAACACAATCCGTGCACTGAACTTCGAGCCGGTGGAAATTCCTTGCGGCGAGGAAACACGTTTCCAGATTTCTGCAGCGGCGATCGAGGCACTACCCGAGAAGCCGCAGGGCATCCTGCTGGCGAGCCCGGCGAACCCGACCGGCACGATCATTCCGAGGGAGGAACTGGCCGCGATTGCCGGCGTGGCCAAGCGGATCGGCGCGCGGATCATATCGGATGAAATCTATCACGGCCTCAGTTATGGGCCGAAGATCCACTCGATGCTGGAGTTCGACCCCGACGCCTACATCGTGAACAGTTTCTCGAAATACTTCTCGATGGCGGGCTGGCGGCTTGGCTGGCTGGTGTCGCCGGAAGAAGGGGCGCAGCGCACGGGCGCCTATATCGGCAACCTGTTCCTCACCGCGCCCTCGCTCGCCCAGCACGCGGGCCTCGTGGCGATGGACAGCCGGGACGAACTGGAGGGACATGTCGACGTCTACCGCGCCAACCGCGCGCTTATGCTGGACGCGCTGCCGCGCCTTGGCCTCGAACGCATCGCGCCGCCGGACGGGGCGTTCTATATCTACGCGGACATTTCGCGCTTCACTGATGACAGCATGGTCTTCTGTTTGAAGCTGCTGGAAGAGACAGGCGTGGCGACAGCGCCGGGAGTGGATTTCGACCCGGTGGAGGGCCACCGTTTCATGCGCTTCTCGTTTGCTCTGTCAACGGATGAAATCCTTGAGGCGCTCGGCCGGCTGGAGCCGTGGTTCAGGGCACAGCCGCAACGCTGAAACGCACTTTCAGGATGGCAACAACTCTTTCGGCTTCGAAACCTTGCGCGCCTTCGCCTTTGCTTTCGGCTTCGGCAGTTTGCGGAAGCGGCTTTGGCACCAGGCCCAGCCGAGGCCGACATCGACAAGCGCGTCGGAGCGCCCGCAAGGGCAGGCAAATTCCCAGAGGTCGAACACGCGGTAAGTTTCGCCGGCCACCAGCGGCACGGGCTCGCCCGTCACGTGGTTCGGGGCCGCGTTGACACACAAGACCAGATCACCGGGACCAAGAGCATCACTCATCGCCACTACCTATTACCACACAATCGGGGGGCCATGCGATAGGCGGCAAGTGGGCAGCGTGGCCGTTACAGATCCAGCTTCAGGAGCTTGCCTTTGCGGGCGACGAGATTCTTGTAGTCCCACTGGATCGTCTGCGCCTTCTTCAGCCACCGGCGCAGGTCGCGGCGCGGTATGTCCGACGCGTCGTTGAAAAACACCGAGGCATCCTTGAATTTCTTGCCGGCGACATTCAGTCCGGCCTCCTCGAAATCCGCGCCGCTCCAGAACATCAGCCGGATGCCGGGCTTCTGTTTGCTATAGCCGGCAATGGGATTGCCATCCAGGAACCAGACCGGATGGGCGTGCCAGATCTCGCTCTCGGCCTTGGGCAGTGCCTTGTCGATTTCCTGCGCGAGGAGGTCGCACACCTCCCGGTGGGCGGCTTCCTGCGCGGCGTTGTAGGCCTTGATGTCAGGATGCATCCGTTCCGGCCTTATTCCTTGCACGCGCCCCAGAAGCTTTCAGTGCCGGCGATCCAGCCTTGCGAGACAACTTCTTCCGGCACGAGGACCTGGAAATCCTGCTCAGGCACGACGCGGATATAGAGCGTGCGGGCGAGGCTGCCGGGGGTTTGTTCCTTTTCGTTCCAGCACCCCGGCGCGATGGCGCCGAAGGCGAGTTCGTTCTCACCGGGCGCTTCGCGTTTCAGGCGGGCGAGTTCGGCGCTGAGGGCGCCGAGGATTTCGGCGTCTTCCGGGCGCATGCCATAGGTCCAGATGGTGAAGCCGTCTTTCGCTTCGCGCGCCAGCGCGGGGCTGCCGGTTTCCTGCGTCTGCACCAGCGCGAAGCTCTCGGCGATGTCGACGCCGAGGCGCGGGTTGATGACGTTGATCTGCAGGTAGGCGCCTTCCGCATTGGCGCGGAAGGTGGAGGGAATACGCATCGCTAGGGCGATCTTTGACAGGTCCAGCGCGCCGGGGTCGAGCACCGCAGCGGGCTCCGGTTCCATCGTCGCCGATTTGGACTCGTCTATGGGAAGCGTATCGCCAGACGGAGTTTCTGGTTTGGGGGAGCAGGCCGCCAGCAGCAGGGCGGCAGCGAGAGCGGCGAAGGCGAGACGCATCGGGCGTTCCTTTCAGGTGCGGGCGCAGGCACGCTGGCGCAACTCTGGCGCGGCGTCCAGCCTGCCCGGCTAGTTGCAGCTGTATTCCGCCTCCGCCCCGCCATCAGCTGTGGGGGAGAGTGAGACGAAGGCGCAGCCTTCCGGCGCAGCGTCGCGGGAGGCCTGTTCGAGTTCGGCGGGGAGTGTGTCTTCGCCTTCCTGGACGCGGAAATTTCCATCCGTCAGCAGGGAGAGTTTCAGCTTGAAGCCCTGCCCGTCCAGTGGCGCGGCGTAGAAGTTGAAGTTCTCGGTGCCGAGCGTTTGCGGCGCGAGACCGTTCCAGCTGGACGCACTCCATTTCAATTGCGGCGCACCCCCGCCGGATGCGCAGGCGGCGAGCCAACAGAGGCCCGCCGCCATTGTGAATGAAAACTTTGTCATGGCGGCCTCCCGTGTACGGACGGCCAGTGTGCCATGTTTCAGCTTTTCTTGAAACTGACCGCCGGAGGCTCTTCCAGGGCGGCGCGGTTGCCGGCGCCGACATCGAAAAAGTCGCGCGCTTCGAAGTTGAAGCTGCCGGCGATGATCGAGCCCGGGAATTGTTCGCGGGCGGTGTTGTAATCCTGGACCGCCGAGTTGTAGAAGCGGCGCGCGGCGGCGAGCTTGTCTTCAATGGCGGAGAGTTCCTGCTGCAGCTGCAGGAAGTTGGTGTTGGCTTTGAGGTCCGGATAGGCTTCGGCGAGCGCGAAGATCTTGCCGAGCGCGGCGCGCATGGCGCTGTCGGCAGCCGCCATCTCACCTGCCGTGCTGGCGGCCTGTCCGGCCTGACGGGCGTTGATCACCTGCTGCAGCGTTTCCTGCTCGTGCGCGGCGTAGCCCTTCACCGTTTCGACGAGGTTGGGGATGAGGTTGGCGCGCTGCTTCAGCTGCACGTCGACATCGGCAAAGGCCTGGTTCACGCGCTGCCGCTTCTGCACGAGGCCGTTATAGATCAGGATGATCAGGCCGAAGACCGCAACGATGGCGGCAAGGACTATAAGGACAAGGTTCATGGGTGCCCCCTGGAGGAATTCCGGATATTCAAAGGGGTAATGGGCTGCGAGGCCGGGCGCAAGGCTCGATTGCCCCGCACTGCGAGCCCCGACAAGGAGACCTAACCGATGACACCGCCATATCCGCGAGGCGAGCATCACTATATTCACCGTATCGGTTGGCTGAGAGCCGCCGTGCTGGGGGCGAATGACGGCATTCTCTCGACCGCCAGCCTAATGATCGGGGTAGCGGCGGCCGCCGCCTCATCCGCCGATATCCTGATCGCCGGGGTCGCCGCGCTGGCCGCCGGGGCAATGTCGATGGCGGCCGGCGAGTATGTCTCGGTGAGTTCGCAGTCCGACACCGAAAAGGCCGA
>DNFL01000354.1:0-407 GCA_003486945.1 Hyphomonas sp.
ATGAAGTGCTGACACGATTTCCGGCGGCTGAAAAGCCCGCTATTCCCGGCGCAGGATCGCGTCCAGCTGCAGCCCTTTGCCCAGCTTGCGGGCGAAATCCGCCTTCACTGCGGGCCGGTCATAATCCTCGGCCACCCAGTCCAGGAACGGCTTCCACGCCTCCAGCGCCCGCCCGGCATTGTAGGCCTCATAGGCATCCAGGAACGCGTCCAGCACCCCGGTCTTGCCATGCTTGATATGCAGGTACTTGCCCGAAAGCTGCTCACGCGCCTCGGCAAACGGAACCCGTTCGCGCAGCAGCTTGTAGAGCACCGCCATCACCCCCGCCCGGTCCGCGCCGGACTTGCAATGCATCAGCGCCGGATACTCGATCCGCTCGAACAGATCACGCGCCGCGAAGATCGCCT
>DNFL01000354.1:715-2095 GCA_003486945.1 Hyphomonas sp.
TGCCCGCTGCCGCGCAGGCCTCCTTCTCCAGCAGGTAGTAGCCCTGCGTCGTCGGCCCCCGCAGGTTCAGGATCGTCTTGATCCCCCGCTCCCGCGCATGGTCCGCAATATGCCGGGGCGAGGGTTGGTTTGACCGCCACATTTCCGGGGAAATCCGGTGCAGGTTGCGAAACCGCGCCCGCAGGAAACCATGGTCGCCCCACACCAGCTCCCGCCGCGCCCGCGCCCGGCCTGCCGGTGTCGACAGGTCCGCCGCCACGTGCACCCGGCGCTTGCGCTTGTGTTTCGGCGTCATCTTCACCATCGCCCCGCACCTAAGCGCCCCCGCCCGTCGGGGCAAGCACAAGCCTGCACCCCGTAGAATCCGCCCCGCCTGAAAAAATCTTCACCCCCCTGCATCCGATCCCCCGGCTGGCCGCATCTTACGGGCATGAACACCGGCAATTCCGCCGGAACAGCCTGAACCGGAGCCCCTCCAATGGAAGACGTCATGGTCCCTGTCGTCCTTTTTCTGACCCCCGCGGTAATCGTGTGGATTGTCAGCTACTTCAACAGCCGCAAGCGCACCACCATCCACGAAACCCTGCGGCACGCCATCGACAAGGGTCAGGAACTCTCGCCCGACCTGCTCGAGAAGATGTCGCTGGTCACCGACCCCGTCCGCGCCGACCTGCGCCGCGGTGTTCTCTTCCTCGCCTTCGGCGCCGCCTTCGGTGTCCTGGGCGCCCTGATCGGCATGGAAGAGTCCGAAGCGGTTCGTCCGATGCTCGGCGTTGCAGCCTTCCCGGTCTTCATGGGTATCGCTTACATTGGACTCTGGGCCTTCGGCCGTGGCAAGTCTGAGGCCTGAGCTTCGGCTGGTCGTCTCGGAGGGACGGGACATGCGCAGCGATCCTGATCTGGCCCATGCGGCCGCACGAGGAAGCGAGGCAGCCTTTGCCGAACTCGTGCGCCGCCACCAGGGCAAGGTTCGTGGCATGGCCCGCCGGCTCGCCGGCTCCGAGGCCACCGGCGATGACATCGCCCAGGTTACCTTCCTCACGGCATGGCAGAAAATCGGAAGCTATGCCGGAGGAACGTTCAGCGCCTGGATCTGCACCATCTGCTTCCGCGAGTTCCTGCAATGGCGCCGCAAGCAGAAGATGGAAATCGAGTTCGACGAAACGGCCGAAGTCATCCCCTTCGACCGTTCGGCGGACCAGACCGAGCAGCGGATGGATCTCACCCGCGCGCTCGAAAGCCTCAGCGAAGCCCAGCGCGTCTGCGTCGTGCTGTGTGTTGCCACCGGGCTTTCCCATACCGAAGCCGCCGAAGTCACCGGCTGGCCGCTGGGTACGGTAAAGTCACATGTCCAGCGCGGGGTCTCCCTTCTGAGGGCCC
>DNFL01000354.1:2333-2703 GCA_003486945.1 Hyphomonas sp.
CCTTGAAAACGCCAACGTGGCGTGATGGAGTATGAAAATGCGTGATCAGGATGCCTACAAGGATCTGTCAGACCTCTTCCGGGTCGAAGACAACGCTCTGCCCGCAGAGCCCTTCACCCGCCAGGTCATGGGCCGCGTGAAACGCCAGAAGCGGATGCGCCACCTCGTCGTCGGCAGCCTCGGCGCCGCCGGCGCCGCCATCGCCGCGATGCAGCTGCCCCAGCTCTTCGCCGAATGGACGGGTGTGGACAAGACCGTCACCGAGGTGCTCACCACCACCCCCACCCAAGTCAGCACCGCCGCCATGAGTGAACTCACCTCACTGGCCAGCGCCAATCCCATGTGGCTCGCCATCGCCGCCGGCGCCGCC
>DNFL01000154.1 GCA_003486945.1 Hyphomonas sp.
ATCGACGCCGCCTTCGATGACGAAACCTCCGAGAGCTACGAAGTCGGCCTCAAGGGTACGCTCGGCAGCCGGTCCTATTTCGCGATCGCCGCCTATATGACCAATCAGGAAGATCTGATTGCCCAGACAGATAATGGCTGTGCGCTGACAAATCCGACATGTCCCGTTGCGGCGACATCTTTCCTGACGAACGCCGGAGACGCAGAAAGCCGCGGGATAGAAGGCGAGATTTCGTCTCTGTTCGATGTTGCCGGTGGCAAACTCTATACGGGTTTCAGCCTTTCATATCAGGAGGGTGAAGTGGTTAGCGGCAGATTCGACGGGCTTGACCTGGCACAAGTTCCCGAATGGCTTGGCTCTGCAACGTTCAACTACCGTCGGCCAATAGGCGACGACGCGGAAGCCTTTGCAAACCTTGTCTACACGGCGCAGACGGGCGGTGTTCAGGAGTTGTCTGCTACGACGGTACCGCTCGACGATTTTGGACTTGTGAACCTTCGCCTCGGGGCCCGTTTTGGCAAGGTCAGCGTCACGGCCTTCGCCCGGAACCTGACTGATGAGCTCTACTTCGTCGCCCGGGCACCGACCATCAATCGTTACAATCAACCCCGCCTGACAGGAGTCGAGATCCGCTACGACTTCTGATCCGGCAACCAGGTTCCTTCCCGAGCAATTTGCGCCTGCCGAACTCTCGGCAGGCGTTTTTTTTCTAGCCGATCGCGCGATGAATCATCTTGACGAATGCCGACGCGGTGGCTGCCAGTTCAATCAAGTCGACCTTGTCTGGCGTGTCCTGGTCGGTGTGATGAAAGCGCCCGGCACCGAATACGCCCAATGCGGAGGTGTAGCCGGCGGCGAGGATCTCACGAAGCTCGCCGGCGGCGTCTTCTGCCGACATGGCGTAGGCGGCTTCAAGTCCTGGCCGGCCGCCAAAAATTTCCCGTGCGAGTGTGTCCAGGCCTTTTGTTGCACCGAGATATCGCTGCGGATCTGGCGAGGGCAGTTTCAGAAGGCTCGGGCCAAGATCATGGAAATCGGCGGACGAGAGGTTCGCGCCAAGATGCACCCAGAGCGCCGTCTCGGCGGGAGTGGGCGCGGCGCGTTCCAGGAACTTGTGCGCCCCCAAGTTTTCATACTCGTGACCCGACGTCGCCACCAAGTGGATGTCTGCCTCCGGAAGCGACGAGCCAAGCTTTCGTCCGAGTTCGAGAAAGATTGCGATGCCGGGGCCTCGCTCGGAGGCGCAGATTCCCCAGCCGGATTTGGGCGTGCTGACAACGATCCTCGGGCCGGAGCCTTTGCGGTGGGCGATCAAGTTGTCGGCATGCCTCGTGGGACGCGCCGACGCGATTGAAAGGCGGGCAGATTGTCCTTGCGCAGCTACCCGAAGGGTCGCCGCGTTGGCCGGAGCAATCGTCAGCATGGGGACGAGATGGATATCGACAGGCGCGTTCAACCGGATCGCAAGCCGGGAGGGGCCATTGGTGATGGCGACAATGCCTGCCGATTGCGCTTCGCGCGTGGCCTTCAGCACACGCTGCCACTCCGGTGACATCAGGCTGGAATGCCGGCCGAAGCGAGAGTGATAAACCACCAGCTTGCCGCCTAGTTCCGTCGGAGGCAGATCGGCGTGCCAGTGGACGAGTTCTGCCTGTGTTTCGATGGCCTTTCCCGGCATCTGCACTGGTCCCGAAAGCGTCGTTCCGTCAGACAATGTCAGAGAGCCGGTTTCGCCGTCGCAGGTCGGCACTTCGAACCTTTGCCGCCGCGTCTCGTATCCGGCACCGAGCAATTCGCGGTCCAGCCAATCCGTGGTCGCATGGTCGCCAGCGCTACCGGAGAAATGTGCACCAAAGCCCGCATATTTGGCGATGGCGTGCTCTATTGTGCCAACATTACCTTCTTCGAATTCCAGGGGGCTCGTTTCCGTGACAGATGCGCAGGCGCCGAGCGCTGCAGCGGCGGGCAATAGCAAAGCGCGTCTTCGACTCATCATGCGAAGGTTTCCCTGTTCAGAGCGGTCAAGAAGTGGGGCCGCTAGTGCGGCTGGTCGCCATATCTCGAAAGGATAAGATCAAGTATCGGTTTCCTGAAACCAGCGACAGTTCGAGTTTCAGGCGCAAAAAGCGCAAGTTCATCGCGTTCAGGATCGTACCGGCTCCAGCCGGAGGCCAATGCGCACTCAGGCTGGTGCGTCTTCGCGAACGACGCCCAGCATGTAGATAGCCGGTCAGCGAACATTCTGTCGGAGGGTGTGAGTTCACCGGCGACGCTCTCGTAGTATTCAGTCGTATCGAATACGTAAGTAATCTCTGATCCATGTGCCGCGCCATCGGACTTTTCACGTCGGCGTTCGGCAACATAGTCAAAATGATAAAGGAAGCTCGGTGCACCGTCGCTGGTCTCAGTTGCGAGCCACCGGGCTGGAGCGACAAACCAGATGTCTCCCAAAGCCTGGCGTGCAAACTCAGGATCGGTCGCCGGAAGACCGTAAACAGTCTCTGCTTCGGTCAATTGATCACCGAAATACGCGGTCGCAATTTCGGGGCTCAAGCCCATCGCCAAAAGGACACTTGC
>DNFL01000102.1 GCA_003486945.1 Hyphomonas sp.
CCCATCGCGCAGCGATGGGAGGTGAGGGCCTCAACCCTCTAAAATTAGGAGATTACCCCGCCCTGCGCCGCCCGGCTTCAGCCGCGGCATCGTTCGCCGGGGCGCCTACAGACACTGCCGCCGCCGAAACAGCCCACACCGCGCGGAAGGCCATCGCGGCCATCTTTGCCTTGTCACTGCCCGCGCCCGCCATGTTCAAGAGGCCGTCCGCAAATGCCGCCGGCGCGGTCTTCAGCTTGTTGCCGGTCCACACGGCCGCTGCGCCGAAATTCACCTGCTCGGTAATCTCGCCCTGCGATGCCATTCCCATCACGCGCACCGGCACCTTCGCGCCATGCTCCGCCGCCATCCGCACCAGCGCGCTCGATCCTGCCTGCGCAAATATCGCCTCGACGCGCACGCCCCGCGCCGCCAGCGCCGGCAACCGCGAAAGGATATCCTTCGCCACGGGCGCATCCGGACTTGCTGCAATCACCTGAACGGTCTCGCCGCGCCCCAGCCTGCCGAGCAGGTCAGACAGCGAAATCGGGTTCTGGCGGGCGGCGGTCTGCGCGGTCATCTTCGGTCAGCCTCATGCTTCGCCGGCAAACCAGAAAGGCCGCCAGCTTTCACCGGCGACCTTCCGCAGAATCCGTTTCCGCACGGTTAATACTTTCAGACTCCGGGCTCATCCCTCGCATCCGCAACAGGTTCAGCCTCGCCCTCGCTCGCCATTCCGGGGATCATCGCCTGCAACACCATCTGCTGGAACGCCCCCGGCATGAACCGATAAGCCACGAAATTCGCCTTCGAAGCCGGCATCTTCACCGGAAACGGCGACGCCGCCATCGGCTGGCGATCTTCCTCGTAGCCGTCCACTTCCGGCTCCGGCTCCGGCTCCGGCTCCGGCGCTTCTTGCTTCCGCATCAGCGGACTGCCCGCAGAAAGCAACCGCCGCTCAATCGCCCCAGACGACACCCATGTCCGCTTGACAATCTTGCCCTCCTGCCAAGCAATCAGCAGTGTACTGAGGATCTGCGAACTCTGCTCCTCCGCCAGCCTGCCCCTCACGGGCAGCGCGACATGCACGTCATCATACATCGTGAAGATGTAGGGCCGCAGGAAACTGAAATCCTCATTGCTCTGAATTTCCTTCGCCCCGCTCACCAGCGCCAGCGGCCGTTCCTTCTCCCCGCGCAGGTCGCGCATCATCCGGGCGAACGCCGCAAACTTCTGCCCCGGCTGGCTCCACAGCGCCGACAGGAACAGCAGAGAGTCGATCACAATCGCGAGCCCCAGCGGCAAGGCATCATCCCGCCGCAAACCCTGCTGCGCCTTCACCAGCTCCTTCACCTCGCGGCTCGAAAGTTCCTCGCTCGGCGCTTCCTCGCCCTGGCGCGCCATCACCTGCCGGATTGCTTCGCGGCGCACCGCATCCTCGCGCTCAGTTTCCGTCTGCGTGCGCGGCCCGTCGATCACATTGCGTACCGGCGCCGTCAGCGTGAACCAGAACCGGTCCAGCGCCTCGCGTGTCGCCGCGGCGCCCGCATACGCATCCAGCTCCGAAATCGGCAACACCGGCAGCGCCGCAAGGTCAGACGCCACCCCGTTCAGCTGGCTGGCAATCGTCGTGTTATAACATTTGAACCGGTTGCCCGTGCCTGCCTCAACGCGCGTCAGCGACGGGTTCGCATACTCGCCCGACCATGTGCGCAGGTCCGCGGTATAGTTCTTCACGCTCTGGCTCGTCGCCAGCGCTTCCAGCGTTGCGCCTGCCTTGTTCGCTGCCGCCGCAGCCGAACGGAACACCTGCTCGCGCTCTGCCGGCGTCACCTGGCTCGCCGTCTTCGCGCCCAGCGCGCGCACCTGATCGATCTGCCCACGGACGGATTCTGCCTCCGCCCGCACCGATTCAATCTGCGGCGACAGCGCCATCACCAGCGCGCTGATCTCCCCCGCCCGCGCCGCCAGGTGTCGCGTCCTCGGCCCGTCGCCGCCGCCCGAAACCTCGCCGCACTGGTTTCCGCTCGCCCGCTCCGCCGCCGACAGCGCCGTGAAGTTCGCGTTCAGCGTCGTCAGCGTGGTCAGCGTCGCCGCCAGCTGCGCATCGGCCACCGTGATCTCCCGGTCGAACACGGTCAGGAACCGCTCCGCATCGCCCACCGCCTGCGACCGCGCCTCCAGCTGCGTCCAGTAGAACGCAAAGCCGAAGCTCACCGAAATCAGCAGCGTCACGATGTAAGTTGCCACCAGCGACATGCGCGGCCAGAAACTGCGACCCGAGCGGAACACCTCGCTCACCGAATACGCCATGATCAGCGTCGTCGCAAAGATGAACAGGAACACGCCGGCGACGCCCAGGATCCCGAAGCTGTTATCGCCGGACTTCAGCACCTGCAGCATGCCGGTATAGGTGCCGATGAACGAGATAGTGATGAACACCGCCAGGCTGAACACCGGGATAGACGCAAAGATCGGCAGCGCTTTCGCCGCCGCCGCCATGCGGCTCATCTGCCGCGCGGTCGCGTCAATCGCTGCGCCGGCCTGCATTCCTCCGCCTGCGGAGGAAGCCCGCTCACCGCTGTCATTCTGCCAGGGAAATTTCACGTCCGTCCTCCAGGAGATCCTGCAACAAAAGGTCCGCCAACGGCGCCAGCGTCCCGCCCCCGAGACCCCTGGCAAAGGCACCGCGCGGCGAACCCGCACCTAACGAAATCACATAGGAATAGGCACGCCCATCCTCAAACTCCACGCCGCCGGCAATCCACCAGTCGGACTCGTCAAATCCGCCGCCGATACTGCCCGCAGAAACCGTTCCGGTCTTCGCCACATGCAGGCGCACATCCTTGCGTCCTGACGCGCACCAGTCTGCCAGCCGCCGCAGGCTGCCCTCCTTCGCATCGCACACCGGCTGGCTCAGCACCGCGCGCAGGAAGGCCGCCCCGCTTTCGCTCATCGGCGCCGCGCGTTCATAGCTTTCCCGCTGCGGCGTCTCCTGCCGGAACGTATAACCGCCCGTCGAGATCGGCTCGATCAACCGGTAGCGCTCCACGAAATAGGGCTCGGTCACCGGCCCCTCCACGCCTCGCGCCGCCTGCATCGCCACCGCCGCCAGCCAGTGCACTGACCGTGGCCGCCCGGCAAACCGCCCCAGCGCCACATTCGTCGCCATCGGTGTGCCGCGATGGCGCTCCGGCAGGTAAAAGCCCAGCTTGTCCATCAGGCTAACGGTCTGCTGCAGCGTCGTCCCCTCGCCCAGCGCGCGCACAATCGCCGGGTTCAGGGATGAGCCAAACGCGCGCCGCATC
>DNFL01000142.1 GCA_003486945.1 Hyphomonas sp.
ATCAACGGCATGCTGACCTCGCTGGACCCGCATTCAAGCTATCTCGATCCGGAAGATTACCAGTCGCTGCAGGTGCAGACCTCCGGCGAATATGGCGGCCTCGGCATAGAAGTGACGATGGAAGACGGCGCCGTGAAAGTGATTTCGCCGATGGACGGCACGCCGGCGGCTAGGGCCGGTATTCAGCCGGGCGACTTCATCACGGCGATCAACGGCAAGCCGATCCTCGGCCAGACGCTGAATGATGCGGTGAAGGAAATGCGCGGGCCGAAGGGCACCGAGATCGAAATCACGATCCTGCGCGAAGGCATCGAGCCCTTCCAGGTGAAACTGGTGCGCGAAGTGATCCAGCAGAAATCCGTTACCTGGAGGCTGGAAGCCGGGGATATCGGTTATATCCGCGTGGCCACGTTCAACGAGCGCACAGACCTGTTGCTTGAGGAAGCGCTGGACGGCCTCGGCCGCGGGCCGAAGGTGAAGGGTATCGTGCTCGACCTGCGCAACAATGGCGGCGGATTGCTCGACCAGGCGGTGAAGGTTGCCGACCATTTCCTGTCGGGCGGCGAAGTCGTTTCGACACAGGGGCGGCGCCCGGTGGACATCGCGCGGTTCAATGCAACGCGCGGCGAAGTGTTCAAGGGCGTGCCGATTGCGGTGCTGATCAATGGCGGCTCGGCTTCGGCTTCGGAAATTGTCGCGGGCGCGCTGCAGGACCGGGAACGGGCCCTGGTTGTCGGCACGACGAGCTTCGGCAAGGGTTCTGTGCAATCGGTGATCCTGCTGAAGACGATCCCCGGTGCCATCCGGCTGACGACGGCGCGCTATTACACGCCGGCGGGCCGGTCGATCCAGGCGCTGGGCATCGAGCCGGACGTGATGGTGACGCAGGTGCGCCTGACCGAGGAAGAACTCGCCAAGATCCAGCGCTGGTCGGAAGCTGACCTGCCGCACGCTCTGGAGAACGAGAATGGCGAAGCCCGCAAGGCACTGCGCATGCCGGACGAGCAACCGCCGGAAGGCTATGAAGGCGAAGACTACCAGCTCGAGACAGCGATCCGGCTGCTACGCGAAGGCCGGGCCCAGCCCTCCCGCCTCGCTATGGCAAATGACTGATCGTTAACCTTCTGGAAGGCCGGAAAGCCCGGATTTGCTGACCGCTGGTTACAGCGCGAGGACCAATTGTTTTCCTCCTGTTAACCCTGCCGGGTGATCTTCAGGGCTTGTCTTATCGCCCTGTTCAACGAGGTCATTCCATGGGTCACCGGCGCGAGTCCGAGCCGTCTCCGCTCCGCACGGGCATCGTGCACGCGGGTATGAGCCTTGCCGTTTTTGGCGGACTTGCCGCTTCGCTGGGCGCCGGCATCCATGTGGTGGCTGATCCGGACTCCGCAGGCCCGCGCCAGACGATTGCCCTGTTCGATACGGTCGACGATGTGCTTGAGCCGCAGACACGGGTCGCCTCGTATGACGATTTCGAAGACGCGGCCGACTTTGAGGATGTCCAGTCGCCGAGCCCGCTGCAGCTGGCGCTGACAGAACTGGAAGGCGAGGCAATGCGCATCGAAGTGACAGGCGGGCAGGGCGGCCCGGCAGTCACCGTGCGGGACGCAATCCGGATCAACGGGCAGATCGTGCGGCCGGGCGAGTCGCTGAGCCAGGTGCGCAGTGTCGGCACGCCGCAAAGCGCTTCGGTGCGCGTCGCCTCCGCTACGACGACGACTGCGGCGCCGGTGACCGCAAAGAAACCTGCGAGCAAGGCGCCGGCGGATGTGTACGCGCGCAGCTTCTCCAACGTTGATGGCCGCCCGATGGTGGGCCTCGTGATCGGCGGGCTCGGCATCAACGCGACGCAGACCCAACTCGCCATCGATGACCTGCCAGCGGAAGTGACCTTGTCCTTCGCGCTCGATTCCAAACGTCTCGACTATTGGATCAAGACAGCGCGCGCCGACGGGCATGAAGTGCTGATCGAAGTGCCCATGGAAGCGTATGACTACGGGCGCATGAAGATGCACCCGGACACGTTGCTGGCAGGCGCGGACGCCAAGTCGAACCTCGCCAAGCTTGACGCGATCCTGTCGCGCACGTCGGGATACTTCGGTGTCATCAATTATCAAGGCGCGAAGTTTGCCGCGAATGCCGAAGCGAGCAGCAGCGCGCTGCAGCGGCTTGCGGATCGCGGGCTCGCGTTCATTGATGATGGCAGCATTGACCGCGCCGGGTTTACGGCGCCGGCGCGTACCAGCGGTGTTCGCTATGCCCGGGCCGCCGGTCCGGTCGATACGCGCCAGTCGCCCGAGGAAATCAACGCCGAACTGCTCGACCTCGAGACGCTGGCCCGTGAAAACGGCGCGGCTTTCGGTTCGGGCTATGCCTTCCCGGTGACTGTCGAGGCGGCGAAAGTGTGGATTTCGCAGCTACCGGAGAAGGGGCTCGTCCTGGCGCCGGTCTCCGCGATCACGCGGGAACGCACCGCGGCGTCCAGCAACCTTGAGGCGCGCACTGGCAGCCTTGGGCCGACTGGTCTAAATACGGGCGGGTGACCCAGTCCAAGTTCGACTCCAGCCTTTATCGACCCAATGTCGGCCTCGCGATGTTCTCGAAGGCCGGGCATGTTTTCGTTGGCCGCAGGGTCAACGGGCGCGGGCCGTTCCAATGGCAGATGCCGCAGGGCGGCATCGATGAGGGCGAGAGCGCGCTGAAGGGTGCGCTGCGCGAACTCGAGGAAGAGATCGGCGTTCCGGAAAAACTGGTCGATGTGCTCGAGGAGACGCCGGACTGGCTGCACTACGAGTTTCCGCCAGACCTGAAGAAACGGCTGCCGGGACCCTATCTCGGGCAGAAGCAGAAATGGTTCGCGCTGCGCTTCAAGGGGTCTGACAGCGATGTGCGCCTTGACCGGCATACGCCGGAATTCGATGCTTGGCGCTGGGCGCCGCTTGAGGAAACGCCGGACTTGATCGTGCCGTTCAAGCGGCCGGTCTATATGGAAGTGTCGATCCGCTTCCGCCGCTGGACGGAGCCGGTGCTGCCGGGCAAGGTGCCTCAGGGCTGAACGCCGGGAGGGCTGCGTGCCGACATTGCTGATGATCCACGGGATAGGGTGCGACGCGAGCGCCTGGGACCGGATGAAACCGATATTCGAGGCAGGCGGCTGGACCTGCGAAGCGGTCACGCTGTTCGCGGACCGGCGCGTGAAGACGAACCCACCTGAAAGCCTGCCCGAGCTTGGGCTTGCAGATTATATCGACGCGGCCGCAGCCGAAGCGCAAAGGCTGGCGGCGCGGGACGGCGCGAAGCCGGCCGTGATGGGGCATTCGATGGGCGGTCTGATTGCGCAGGTGCTGGCAGAACGGGGCGAGGTGTCTAAGGCGGTGTTCCTGACGCCGGCCCAGACGAAGGACTGCGCGGCCATTGGCCTGCCGGTGGTGTGGACTTTCCTCAATGTGCTGCTGCAGCAGGACCGGAAGAAATCATACAAGATTTGGAAGTCCGGCTTTCGCTGGGGCGTGCTGAACCGCGTGCCGAAGACGCGCCATGAGGAAATCTATGCCGGGGCGCTGTACGATTCCGGCAAGGTGTACGGCGATATCAGCGATGGCATCACGGTTGACGAAGCGAAGGTGATGATCCCGACACTGACGATTGCGGCAAGCCATGACCGCGCGACCTTGCCGCAGGGCGTGCGCAAGGTGGCGGCGGACATTCTGGGCTGGCTGGCGGGCGCGCGATGATGGAAGACGAACATGCGGGCGTGCACGACTATGAGACCGACCCGCGCAATGCCGACATCCTGATTTCCGTCAACGGAGCATTGAAGCCGCGCAATGAAGCGGTCGTCTCGGTGTTCGATTCCGGCTATCTGCTGGGCGATGGTGTCTGGGAGGGCTTGCGGGTGATGGAGGGCGGCGTCGCCTTCCTGCCGGAGCACCTGAAACGGCTCTATGCCGGGGCCAAGACCATCGACATGGATATCGCTCTGACGCCGGCAGAACTGACAGCGCGGCTGATGGACTGCCTGAAGGCGAACGGGATGCGCGACGGCGTGCACATCCGGCTGATGGTGACGCGCGGCATCAAGAAGACGCCCTATCAGGGGCCGCGGTTCACCATCGGCAAGGCGACCGTGGTGATCATTCCGGAATACAAGCGGCCGCTGGCGAAGGTGGCGTCGGCGGGTGTGAAACTGTTCACCGTGCACCAGCGCCGGACCGGGCCGGCCGAGCAGGACCAGAAGCTCAATTCGCATTCGAAGCTGAACTGCATCCTTGCCTGTATCCAGGCCGACAAGGCGGGCGCAGATGAGGCCCTGATGCTGGACGCAGCAGGCTTCGTGGCGACCTGCAACTCGACGCATTTCTTTATCGTCCGGGACGGCGAAGTGTGGACGAGCCCGCCGGAATATTGCCTCGGCGGGATTACGCGCGGCAACATCCTGCGCGTCTGCCGGGAGGCGGGCATCCCGGCCTACGAGAAGCGCTTCTCGCTGTTTGATGTTTACTCTGCAGATGAAGCCTTCATCACCGGCACATTTGCCGGGGTGACGCCGGTGCGAGACGTGGATGGGCGCACGATTGCATCCGTGGATGGACCGGTTTCGCAGCGCGTGCGTGAGCTTTACAAGGCGCTGCAGGCGCGCAGCCTGACGCCCATCGGATGACGGCGCCTGTGCGGATTGCGATGTGGTCCGGGCCGCGAAACCTGTCGACCACGATGATGCGCAGCTTTGGCGCGCGGGCCGATACGGCGGTGGTGGACGAGCCGTTCTATGCGGCCTTCCTGCGCCGGACGGGCCTGCGTCATCCGATGACGGATGAAATCTTCGCGGCGCATGAGGCTGACCCGGAGAGGGTGGCAGCGATGCTGACCGGGCCGGTGCCAGGCGCCGCAGCGGTGTTCTACCAGAAGCACATGATCCACCATATGGTGGACGGATTGCCGATGGACTGGCTGGGGCGTATCGAGCGCCACGTCATCCTCGTGCGTCATCCGGCGCGGGTAGTCGCGTCCTATACGCAGAAGATGGAAACCCTGTCGCTGGAGGCGATCGGTGTACCGCAGCAGGAAAAACTGTTTGCGGACCTAACGCAGATTTTTGGCGCGCCGCCGCCGGTGGTGGATGCGGACTGTATCCTTGCAGACCCGGAAGGCGTGCTGAAACAATTGTGCGTGCGCATCGGCATCAGCTGGGACAGCGCAATGCTGAGCTGGCCACCGGGGCCGCGCGCCGAGGACGGCGCATGGGCGCCGCACTGGTATGATGCGGTGTGGAAGTCGACCGGTTTCGGCGCTGCGCCGGGGCCGGTGCCGGAGCTGAGCGGTGCAGCGGCGCAGACGGCAAAAGAGGCGCTCGCGGTGTACGAGCGCCTCCTCGAAGCCCATATCTGAAGCGGGCGGCCTACTCAGTTTTTGCGGTGACGTTGGCGGTGCCGGCGGAGCCTTGCGAAGTGGAGTAAGGGGTGGAGTGGCCGACGTCTTCGCCCCAGGTTTCGAAGGTGGCGCAGTTTTCCGCCTCGCCCATCATTGAGCAGATGGTGCGCGTGTCCTGATCCATCGTGTAGGCGACCGCGGGTCCGCCATTGAAGCTGACCGTGCCATCATCGGAGAAGACCGCGACGACCTTGTCGGCGCCGCTGGCGGGAACGAATTCGACGGTTGTAGTTGCCGCCAGCGCGGGCAGCGCAAGGGCGGACATGAGGGCGAGGGTGAGGGTGGTTTTCAAGGCAGTCATCTCCCGGTGTGGTTCTTTGTGCTGAACTCTACTGTCGGCGTTGCTAGCAGGACTGCGCGCAGCGCAACAGACTTGAAATGCGAAGCGGCCCCCACATTGCTGTGAGGGCCGCCAGTAGTGTGGAATGTGAACCGCGCTCAGACCGGCTGTTCGCACATGCGCAGGAAACGGTTGCGCAGGTCGGCATCGGATTTGAAGACGCCGGTGAACTGGGTGGTGACCGTGGTGACGTGGCGGTGGTGGACGCCGCGGGTGGACATGCACTGATGCTCTGCCTCGATCAGCACGGCGGTGCCCATCGGCGCGAGGCTTTCGGTGATGGCGTCGCAGATCTGCGCGGTCATCGTTTCCTGCGTCTGCAGGCGCTTGGCGAAAATCTCGACGACGCGGGCGAGCTTCGAGATGCCGACAACGGCCTGCGACGGCTTATAGGCGACGAAGGCCTTGCCGAGGAAGGGCGCGATGTGGTGCTCGCAATGGCTCTCCACCTCGATATTGCGAAGGACCACAATGTCGTCATAGCCCTGCACATCCTCGAAGGTGCGGCTGAGATATTTGACCGGGTCCTCGCCGTATCCCTCGAACCATTCCTTGTAGGCGTTGACGACGCGCTTGGGCGTGTCGATCAGGCCTTCACGGGCGGGATCGTCGCCGGCCCAGGCGATGAGCGTGCGGACGGCTTCTTCAGCCTCTTCCTGGGTCGGGCGGCGGACGGAATCCGCGCGCAGGGGGTCGTTCTTGGGAGTGATGGCGTCCATGGCCATTGGTTTTCCTTCACTGAGGGACGGGGGTCGAGCCGGGGCCGGGAAGGCACGGACTTAACGCCCGCCCGGAGTTGATACCCTCAGGGCGATACGGAGGAACATAAGGCCGGGCCCTGCCGGTTTCCAGAGGTTTCTACGGGGAAGGGGGCCGGATGGATGTGCACAATCTTGGCTTTCCCCGCGTCAAGTGGTAGGGGAGCGGCCATGAACCTGCCTGCGTTTACCCTTTCGTGCGGCTGCGGCTGTTGTTGCTGACCCGGCAACAGGCCATTAGGGCTGCCTGAAACACGCCCTGATTATCCCCCCACAATACGAATGACCGACGCGAGACCAGGATGACCCTCCGACTGCATGATACCGCTGCGCGCGAAAAACACGTGTTCAAGCCTCAGGATCCCAAGCGGATCACGATGTATGTATGCGGACCGACCGTTTATAACTATGCCCATATCGGCAATGCCCGCCCGCCCATCGTGTTCGATGTGCTGCGCCGTCTGCTGACGGCCATCTATGGGCGAGGCTCTGTGATCTATGCCCGCAACATTACCGATATCGAGGACAAGATCATCAAGGCCTCGCTGGACACAGGCGAACCGATTGCGGCGATCACGAAGCGGTATGCGGACATTTACAACGCCGACATGGCGGCGCTGAATGTTCTGCCGCCGACCGTCGAACCGTGGGCGACAGATCATGTGGCCGAGATGATTGCCATGATCGAAAAGCTGGTGCGCAAGAAATACGCCTATGTCGGCAAGGACGGCGTCTGGTTCTCGGTGGCGGCAATGCCCGACTATGGCAAATTGTCGGGCCGCAAGCCGGAGGACAACGAGGCCGGCGCGCGGGTGGACCCCGGCGAGGACAAGCGCGCACCGGCGGACTTCGCCCTGTGGAAGTTTGCCAAGCCGGGCGAGCCGGAAGATGCGATCTGGGACAGCCCCTGGGGCCGCGGCCGGCCGGGCTGGCATATCGAATGCTCGGCGATGGCGGAGAAACATCTCGGCCGCACGATGGACATTCATGCAGGCGGCATCGACCTGCAGTTCCCGCACCATGAGAACGAGATCGCGCAATCCGAATGCGCGCATGGCGAAGTGCTGGCCAATTACTGGCTGCACAACGGCTTCCTCGACATGGGCGGGGAGAAGATGTCGAAATCGCTCGGCAATGTTGTGCTGGTGCATGAGCTCCTGAAAGACTGGCCGGGCGAAGTGATCCGCTTTGCCATGCTGAGCGGGCATTACCGCGCGCCGCTTGACTGGACGCCGGAGCTTTTAAAACAGGCTAAGACGACGCTGGACCGTATCTATGGCGCGCTGCGCCGGGTGTGGGAGGCTGAAGGTGGGCGGGCGACCTACCGCGTAATCCGCGAGGCGCTGGAGGATGATCTCAACACGCCGGAAGCGCTGGCCGCGCTGTCGGGCATTGCATCTGCGGCGAACACGGCAGCGGACCAGGGCGACCATGAGATGATGGCGGCAACGCGCGCAGACCTCTTGGCGGCGGGCGAAGTGCTCGGCCTGCTGACAATGACGCCGAAAGAGTGGGAGCAGGGCGGCGACGCGGATGACACGGCGCGTATCGACGCGCTGGTGGCAGCGCGCGTGGCGGCGCGGGTGTCGAAGGACTGGGCGGAAGCCGACCGGATCCGCAAGGCGCTGGCGGAAGAAGGCGTTGAAATCATGGACGGCGCAGGAGGCAGCACATGGCGGCGGATCTGAATCGGCGGGGCGTGATTGCGCTTCTCGCGGGGTTGATGCTGGCGGCGTGTGCGACGGCGCCTGCGCCTGTGCCGGAGGTTTATCCGTCTGCGGAGGATGCGGTGATCACGCTGTTCCTTGTGCGCCACGGCGAGAAGGAAGAGGGCGAGGACCCGGACCTCTCGCCGGCCGGCAAGGCGCGGGCCCAGGCGCTCGCCAAGCGGCTGGACGGTGCAGAGCTGACGGAAATTTGGTCGACGCGGACAAAGCGCACGCAGCAGACGGCGGCGGCAATCGTGAAGCAGACAGGCCTGCCGGTGCAGCCTTATGATGCGACGACGCTGCCGGCCTTTGCGAGCTGGCTGCTGGATACGCCGGGCGTTAAGCTGGTGGTCGGCCATTCCAACACGACCGATGCGCTGGCCGCGCTGCTGGGCGCGGATCCCGGACCGCCGATTGACGAAAAGACCGAGTTTGACCGGCTGTATGTGATCTATATCGACAAGGATGGCCTGATCAGTTCAAGCATCGAGCGCTATGGCGCGCCGTCGGTGGCGGCTGTCCCATGAACCGTGACGGCACGCGTGCGCCTGTCACCAATCTGCGCACGCTGCTGCGCTCGCTCGTGCTCAACACCGAGGGCGAGACGGTTACGGTCCGTGAGCTGATGAATGCGGTCGGACGCCGGGCCTATGGGCCGGTGCTCCTGCTGCTGGGTTTCATTGCCGTCAGCCCGCTGACGATCATCCCGGGATCGAACTGGTTTGTCGCGACGATCACGCTGATCTTTGCGCTGCAGGCGGTGGTCGGGCGGCGCACGCCCTGGCTGCCGAAGGGGGCGCTGGATTTCAGTTTCAGCCGCGAGCTGCTGGTGAAGGGCGCTGCGGCGGGCGAAAAGTATGCGCACATGATCGACTCGCTGGTGAAGCCGCGCCTGACCTTCCTCACAGAATCGCCGTTCGTGCAGATCGTGGCGCTGCTCTGCGTGCTGGCCTCGCTACTGACCTATCCGCTGGGACTGGTGCCATTCGGGCCGCTGCTGCCAGGATTGACGGTGATGCTTCTGGGCCTTGCGCTGACGGCGCGGGACGGCGTGGTCGTGTTGTTCGCGGCCGTGACGTTTGGCGCGGCGGCCTACATTCTCTGGACCATCCTGCCGAAGCTTGCGCATCTCTGGCCGTTCTGAACCGCGCCTCCAATCTGTCGAAACCGTAAATTGTGCCGGGCGGCGCCAGCGGCCAAGGTAAGCGCATGGCTTCAGGGCCATTTCTACACCCCACTCTTTGGTTGGGCCGCCTCAGCTCCCGCGCTCAGGCGGTCTCTTTTTTACCGCCTTGCAGCCGGGCCGCCACCGGGCCATCTAGGGCGGCATGAGCGAACTCTACCACAACCGCATCCTCGAACTCGCTGCCGGCATTCCGCATGTCGGCCGGCTGGCGGATGCCGAGGGCTCGGTGCTGAAGGTTTCGCGTGTGTGCGGCTCGACGGTGAACGTAGATGTGAAGCTGGATGCGGCGGGCGAGCGTGTGGTTGCCATAGCCGTGGACCCGAAGGCCTGTGCGCTGGGGCAGGCGGCAACGTCGATCCTGGCGGAGCACGCGGTGGGCGCCTCGGTTGAGGAGATCCGCGCGGCGCGGGACGCCTTGCGGGGCATGCTGAAAGAGGGCGCGCCGCCGCCGGAGGGCCGGTTTTGGGAACTGCGCCATCTGGAACCGGTCGCCGACTATCCGCCTCGCCACGCCTCCACGCTGCTGGCCTTCGAGGCTGCGGTGGCGGCTATTGAAGAGGCACTGGCGGCCCGGGCGGCGGCGTGATGGGCCTGCGCCGGCGCGTCGCCTATGCCCTGCTCGCGGTCTACAAGCATGGGCCGAGCCAGGTTTTCCAGCTGTTCGGGGCGCGGTGCCAGCACAGCCCGACCTGCAGCGAATACGGGGCAGAATGCGTGGCCCGGCATGGCTGGTGGCCGGGGGGGTGGATGGCGCTGGCTCGTTTCATCCGCTGCCGGCCGGGGGGCAGCCACGGCTATGACCCCGCCCCGGACACGAAACCCGCCGTACCGTTCTGGCAGCCCTGGCGCTATGGCGATTGGAAGTCCGGGCCAAGAGGTCTGGTTGAAACCCGGCCCGAGGCGTGACATATGGGCAGCATGAACGCTGGCTTTTTCCTCACCGGGCTTACCCCGCGAACTCGTCAGGGTGCATGACGCACCCCTGAAGGCGCATCCGTGCGCCCCGTTCATGCACCCGCAAAGTCTGACGCCCCGGCGCTGCCTGAAAACTCAGGTAGGATTCCCGGTAAAGCCGCGTTAATCACGGCCCGCCAGAACCCATGCCGGATTCCCCAGATTCTCCCGCTGGGACGGAACGTCCTGCGGCCCGATATAGAAACTGAAGACCCATGATCCATGTTACGCTCCCCGATGGCTCGAAACGCGAATACCAGGACGGCGCCTCGCCGCTGGACGTTGCCGAGTCGATCTCGAAATCCCTCGCCAAGAAGGCGCTCGCCGCCAAGGTGGACGGCCAGATGTGGGACCTCGTGCGCCCGCTGGAAGGCGACGCGCAGGTCGCCATCATCACGGACAAGGACGCCGAAGGCCTTGAGCTGATCCGCCATGACGCGGCGCATGTTCTCGCGCAGGCGGTTCAAGAACTCTATCCCGATGCGCAGGTGACGATCGGCCCGGT
>DNFL01000210.1 GCA_003486945.1 Hyphomonas sp.
TCGGCGGCCACAAGGTCTACCTGCACACCGGCGAATTCGACGATGGCAGCCTCGGCGAAATCTTCATCGACATGCACAAGGAAGGCGCCGCCTTCCGCAGCCTGATGAACAATTTCGCCATCTCCGTGTCGCTCGGCCTGCAGTACGGCGTGCCGCTGGAAGAGTATGCCGACGCCTTCGTCTTCACCCGGTTCGAACCGGCCGGCGAGGTCACCGGCAATGACCGTATCCGCAATGCCACCTCGATCCTCGACTACATTTTCCGCGAGCTTGCCGTCTCCTATCTCGGCCGCTCGGACCTTGCCGAAGCCGACGTCACCCATGACGGCCTCGGCCGCGGCGCCGGCGACGCCACCCGCAGCGAGCCTGCCGCCTTCACCAGCGAAGCGGCCCAGTTCATCTCGCGCGGCTTCTCCCGCGGCCAGCTGCCGGACAACATCGTAATCCTGGAGAAGAAGCGCGCCGAAAAGGCCGCCGAGGAACCGGAAGACGCCGCCGCCGAGGATCTGACCCCGACCTACCTGTCTCAGGGTTGCCCCGCCTGCGGCAGCTTCACCCTCTACGAAGCAGCCCCCGGCCAGAATGCCTGCGACACCTGTGGTGAGGAAATCCGGGCCAGCCAGTAAGCGTCCCGCGCGACTGCCCCCGCCCCCAACTTCGCGTCCTGCGCGAAGTTCATGACTCTTTCGTCAGGTTTATTGCAAACCGGCAACAGTTGTGCCGCTTTTACAGTTCTTACAGTTTCTTCAGTTTAGGGAGTATCGGGAAACCGCTATCCCGAGTCCCATGGAAAAGCTGAATCTGCGTCTCGTTTCTATCGCCGGTGCTTTTGCAGCTCTTGCTGCCCCGCAAGCCATGGCGCAGGGCCAGCCCGTCGGCTGGGCTCCCAGCTATACCGGCCCGGCCGCTCCGAAGGGCGAATTCTCCAGCGCAAACCTCACCGGATGGACCCTCTCGGGCGCCAATCTCAAGGAAGCCAAGCTCGACTATTCCGTGATGCGGGACGTCAAGGCTGTCGGCGTGAACCTCGAGAAAGCAGACCTGACCGGCGCCGACATGCGCGGCGCCGTGCTGACCAATGCCCGCGTATCCAGCGCCATCTTTGACCTTGCCCGGATGCAGGACGTGAAAGCCCCGGGCGCTGACTTCCGCAATGCGCGCCTACACGGCGTCAACATGCATGGCGCTGAAATGGTCGGGGCCACGTTCGAAGGTGCCGAACTCTTCATTGCGCGCCTCGAGGAAGCCCAGTTCGGCGGTTCCAACTTCAGCAGCGCCCTGCTCGACCGTGCGGTGCTGCGCGGCGCAGTCTTCGACGGCGCCAACTTCACCGACGCCCGCCTCGTGCGCGCCGACATCACCGGCGCCTCCTTCCGCGATGCCCGCTTCCCGGGTGCTAACCTGCAGAACGTCATCGGCTTCGACCAGGCAGACTTCGAAGGCGCCTGCGGTTCGCTGACCACGCAGCTGCCCCCGGACGAGCGCCTGCCGCTCTGCACGCCGGCGCAGCTCACCGCCCGCCTCACTATCGGCCGTCAGGACTAGACTTCGTACCAATCCTCAAAAAGCAAAACCGCCGGGCTCATCACCCGGCGGTTTGTTTTTGTGCCACGCGTGAAGCGTCCCTACGCCTTCATCACTGGCGCCAGACGGATGTTTAGCTCTTTCAGCTGCTTCTCGTCCACAGGCCCCGGCGCGCCCATCAGAAGGTCGCGTGCCTGCTGGTTCATCGGGAACAGGATCACGTCACGCAGGCTGTCCGTCTCGGCCAGCAGCATGACGATCCGGTCCACGCCCGGCGCAATACCGCCGTGCGGCGGGGCGCCATAGCGGAACGCGTTCAGCATGCCGCCGAACTTCTTCTCGACCACTTCCGGGCCATAGCCGGCAATCTCGAACGCCTTCAGCATCACGTCCGGGCGATGGTTCCGGATCGCTCCGGAAGACAGCTCGACGCCGTTGCACACGATGTCGTACTGGAACGCCTTCAGCGCAAGCTGCTTGTCCACCGTGTCCGCCGCCATCAGCGCGTCCATGCCGCCCTGCGGCATCGAGAACGGGTTGTGGCTGAAATCGACCTTCTTGTTGTCTTCGTCCCACTCGTACATCGGGAAGTCGACAATCCAGCAGAAGCGGAAGATGCCCGGCTCGATGAGGCCCAACTCCTCGCCGATGCGAATGCGCGCCTGTCCCTGCAGCTTCACCGCAGCGGTCTTGTCGCCCGCCGAGAAGAACAATGCATCGCCGGCCTTGATTCCCGCGCGCTCTGCCAGCGCCGCCAGCGCTGCCGGCTCAAAGAATTTCGCGATCGGACCGGTTGCCGCCAGCGCGCCATTCTCTTCCACGAAGCGCATATAGCCGAGGCCCGGCGCCTGCATTTCCTTCTTCGCCCAGGCGTCCATCTTGTCGAAAAAGCTGCGCGGCTGCTCGCCCGAATTCGGCGCCGGAATGGCGCGGACGATACCGCCGCCCGCCACGATCTTCTTGAAGACGGCGAGGGTCACATCATCGCGCGTCACGATATCGGACACATCCGAGCAGATGATCGGGTTGCGCAGGTCCGGCTTGTCGACGCCGTACTTCAGCATAGCCTCCGCATACGGAATATGCGGGAATGGGCCCGGCGCCACGGTGCGGCCCTTGCCTTCCCAGTCGGCGAACTCTTCGAACACGCCGCGCATCACCGGCTCGATGGCGCCGAACACATCGTCCTGCGTCACGAAGCTCATTTCGATATCGAGCTGGTAGAACTCACCCGGCGAACGGTCCGCGCGCGCGTCCTCGTCGCGGAAGCAGGGCGCAATCTGGAAATAGCGGTCGAAGCCCGACACCATCAGCAGCTGCTTGAACTGCTGCGGCGCCTGCGGCAGCGCGTAGAACTCACCAGGATGCATCCGGCTCGGCACCAGGAAGTCGCGTGCGCCTTCCGGGCTCGACGCGGTCAGGATCGGGGTCTGGTACTCGGTGAAGCCCTCGGCCACCATCCGGCGACGCAGGCTGGAAATCACCTGGCTGCGCAGGATCATGTTCTTGTGCAGCTGCTCCCGGCGCAGGTCCAGATAGCGGTGCTTCAGGCGGATCTCTTCCGGGTAGGAATGATCGCCGAACACCGGCATCGGCAGCTCTGCCGCCTCGGACTGGACCGAAACCGGCCCGCCAACCACCTCGATCTCGCCCGTGGCAAGGTTCGGGTTCACCAGTTCCGCGTCCCGGGCAACCACCTTGCCCTCCACCGTGATCACGCTCTCGGCCCGCAGGCGCTCGACCGTTTCAAAGCCCGGCGAGCCCGGATTGAACACGATCTGGGTCAGCCCGTAGTGGTCCCGCAGGTCGATGAACATCACCCCGCCATGGTCCCGGCGGCGGTGCAGCCAGCCGGAAATCTTGACGGTCTGCCCGACATGGGACTTGCGCAGCTCCCCGCAGGTATGGGTGCGATAGGCGTGCATACGGCGAAAACTCCGGAATTTCGGCCATTCGGGCCATGAACAAAGAAAGCGGCGTAGGGCACAGACCCCCTCGCCTTTGTCAAGCTGGTGCGATAAGCGCTCCGGCAATGACTGACAACACCCTGACTCCCATCACAGAGCAGTCCGCCCTCGAAGACCTCTGTGGGCGCCTCTCCGAAGCCGAATTTGTCTGTGTGGACACCGAATTCCACAGGGAGACGACCTATTGGCCTGAACTCTGCCTGATTCAGGCCTCCGGTCCCGGTGTTGAGGGCCTGATCGACCCCCGCGCCGAGGATCTGGACATCAAGCCCTTCCTCGACCTGATCGCCTCGGACCGCCAGACCAAGGTGTTCCATGCCGCCCGTCAGGACATCGAAATCTTCAACCGCCTGATCGGCCACCCTCCGGGGCCAATCTTCGACACCCAGGTCGCCGCCATGGCCCTCGGCTTCGGCGATTCGATTTCCTACGACAACCTGATCCAGCGCGTCCTCAAGAAGCATATCGACAAGTCCAGCCAGTTCACCGACTGGATGCGCCGCCCGCTCAGCCAGAAACAGCTGATCTACGCCCTCGGCGACGTTACCCACCTGCGCGACGCCTACCAGCGCATGCGCGACGAACTCGACAAGACCGGCCGCATGCCCTGGGTACGCGAGGAGATGGCCGAGCTTGAAGACCCCGCCACCTACGACACAGACCCGCAGAACGCCTGGCAGCGCCTGAAGCTGCGGATGCCGAAGAAGGACTATGCCGCCATCGTCGTCTCCGTCGCTGCCTGGCGCGAGCGCGTGGCGCAGGAACTCGACAAACCGCGCCGCCGCATCCTCAAGGACGACGCCATCCAGGAAATCGCCGCCCAGAAGCCGCGCACCGAGGACGACTTCGCCCAGCTGCGCGCCGTGCCCAACGGCTTCATCCGCTCCAAGCACGGCCAAGGCCTGATCGAAGCCGTCCGCGCCGCCATCGACACGCCGGACGCATTCGCCCCCGAACTCGCCCGCCCGGTGCAGAACGCGCAGATCCCCGCCGGCGCGCCGGAACTGCTCAAGGTTCTGCTCAAGCACGTCGCCGACGAGAACGATGTCGTCCCGCGCCTCATCGCCAATTCCAGCGACATCGACCGCATCGCCCGCGGCGAAACCAGCGAAGACATCCCTGCGATGACCGGCTGGCGCTATGACATGTTCGGCAAGAAAGCCATCGCGCTTCTCTCCGGCAAACTCGCCGTCTCCTTCGAAGGCAGCCAGGTCAGATTGTTCGACGTCTGACGTTTAATCCCTCTGCCGCTTGCGGGAGAGGAGGGGCCCGCGCCCAAAGGGCTTGGGAGGTGAGGGCAACCTACCGCACCACCGTCCGCCACTTCAGTTTCAGCTGCCCCGCCGCCTGCGACAGCCGCCGCTCTACCGTTTCCGAAATCATCATCCGGTCGCGCGGGCCCACTTCCAGTTCCAGCGTATCGCCCTTCCGCCGCAGCGCCGCTCGCTTCAGGATCGGCGCCGAGCGTCCGGAAAACACAGCCCCGAGCCGCATCAACAGGCCGATCTGCCGCGCCCTGTCCGCCTGCGCATCTGTCGTCAGCGCCGCATGCTCCACCGGCCGCTTGAAGTCCTTGTCATAGCGCGCGCCAATCGCCAGCGCGATCATCGCCCGCTCCGGATGCGTGACGCCGAGATACGGTGCACGCAGCGCCAGGTCATACGCCATCTCTGCGCGGTGATCGGGATGAAACCGCCCCGAACTGTCCGCCATCATGCACGCCGCTTTCTCGATGCGCACATCTGCCGCCGGCGACCCGAACAGGTCCGGCTGCGGAACCAGCGCCGGCGCAATGAAATCATGCAGCGCCCGCCCAAATGCAATCTGGTTATGGTCCAGCCGCGCATACGCCACGATACCGTCCGTCAGCGGATCATCCAGCTTCATGCCCAGCAACTCGTGCAGCACGCCCTCGCGCACACCGGTGGCGGAAATGATCACACCGTCCAGCGCGCTCTGGGCCAGCACTTCCTCCATCAGGATCGCCGCCATCGGGAAATGCTTTGCACGGCGCTTGTCCACCGCTTCGATCTGCTGGCGCGCCGCCGCATTCGTCAGCGAGTCGACACACAGCTTCGCCGCCCGCGCAACTTGTCCTTCATTTGCCTGAAACCCTTGCAGCACCTGCAGCGGATACCGGTCCATCTCCATCATCAGCCGCCCGAACGCGCGCCACGCCCCGCCGACTGCATAGAACTTCCCCTTCGTCCCGCGCAGCGCCGCACTGGACTTCAGCGCCTCGCGCATCCGCTTGCGCAATTCCTTCGGATCACTGACGATATCGCCCAGCGCCAGCGGCCCCAGCATCAGGCTTTCGCCGTCCTGCGCGCCCGAAAGCCCGATCCGCTTCAGCTCCAGGCTCGACCCGCCGAGATCGCCGATCACGCCCACCGGATTGTGGATGCTGAGATCCACGCCCCGCGCCGACAGCCGCGCTTCATCCTCGCCGCTCAGCAGCCGCACCGGCCGGCCCAGCACCTTGGCCGCCTGTTTCAGGAAATCCGGACCGTCCTCCGCCACTCGCACCGCCGCCGTCGCCACCGCCTGCCAGGTTTCGACATTCAGCGCACGCAGGATCGCCCGGTACCGCGCCAGCGCCTTCAGCGCCGCCTCCATTCCCTGCGGCGACAGCCGCCCGGTTTTTGTCAGCCCTTCGCCAAGGCCCGCCATGACCTTTTCGTTGAAACTCTGCAGGATCGAGGCACCCATTACATCACAGATGACGAGACGCACCGAGTTCGACCCGATATCGATAATGCCGGCAGGGCGAGGTTGCGGTATGGTCATGCCGACCCCGGATCCCGCGGCGACAGGCGCGGCGGCAGGCTCACTTCAAGTGCGCTGCCCCGGCCTGAAAGGCTCGGGTTCGCCATGAAATATCCGTGGGCGGAGAATGCTGCGTCCGAGTTTGCGCTGCGGAAACGCTCATAGCTGCCATCCGAACGCATCAGCCAGCTCTGGCGCTCATCGTTCAGGTTCGCGACCATGATCTGGCTCATCACCTGCCGGTGCACCGTCGGGTTCTCCACCGGAACCAGCACCTCAACACGCCGCGTCAGGTTGCGCGGCATCCAGTCGGCCGACGACATGAACACTTTCGCATTCGCCGAAGGCAGCTCCTCGCCATTCGCAAAGCAGATCATCCGCGCATGCTCGAGGAAGCGCCCGACAATGCTCTTCACCGTAATATTCTCCGAAAGCCCCGGAATGCCCGGCCGCAGGCAACATATCCCGCGCACCACCAGCGCAACCGGCACGCCGGCCTGGCTCGCGCGGTAAAGCGTATCGATCACGTCCGGGTCCACCAGCGAGTTCATCTTCGCCCAAATGCCGCAGGGCTTGCCTTTCTTCGCCGCCTGCATTTCCTTCTCGATCAGCTGGATCAGCTGCTCCTTCAGGTTCACCGGCGCCATGCAGATCGTCTCGAATTCAGGCGGCACTTCCGGCGGCTCGCGGTTCGCGGTCACATAGTTGAACAACCGGTTCGCATCGCGCCCCAGCGCCGGGTCCGCCGTGAACAGCGACAGGTCGGTATAGATGCGCGCATTTATCGGGTGATAGTTGCCTGTGCCATAGTGCGTGTACGTCCGAAGCTCATTGCCCTCGCGCCGCACCACGAGAGACACTTTCGCGTGTGTCTTGTACTCGATAAATCCGTACACGACCTGTACGCCTGCACGCTCCAGATCGCGCGCAAGGCGCAAGTTGGCTTCCTCGTCAAACCGCGCCTTGATCTCCACCAGCGCCGTCACCGTCTTGCCGGATTCCGCCGCCTCGATCAGCGCCCCGACAATCGGCGAGTTGATCGTGGTGCGGTACAGCGTCTGCTTGATCGCCACCACGTGCGGATCATTCGCCGCCTGGCGCACGAACTCCACCACCACATCGAAACTCTCGAACGGGTGGTGAACCAGGATATCCTTCGCCCGCACGGCGGCAAAGATATCCCCGCCCATCTCCCGGATGCGCTCCGGGTATCGCGGCTCATAGGGCGGGAACAACAGGTCCGGCCGGTCATCCACGATCATCTCGGAAAGCCGCGCCATGCCGAGGATGCCGTCATACAGCACAATGTCCGAAGGCTCCGCACCGATCTCGCGCATGATGAACTGGCGCAGCTTCTCAGACGCGCTCGCCTGCATCCGCAGGCGGACGATCCGCCCCCTCCGTCGCTGCTTCAGCAGCACTTCAAACTCGCGGATCAGGTCCTCGGATTCTTCCTCGATCTCGATATCGCTGTCGCGCACGATGCGGAACAGGCACCGCCCCGCCTCGCTGAATCCCGGAAACAGCGTCGTCAGGAACATGCCGATCACATCTTCCAGCGCAATGAACCGGATTCCCGGCTTGTTACCCTTCGGCAGGCGGATGAACCGGCGCACGAAAGTCGGCATCGGCACAATGCCCACCTGCCCCTCGCCCCCCGTCTCGGACTCCAGGTCGAACGCGACGGTGAAACCAAGGTTCGGAATGAACGGGAACGGATGCGCCGGATCAATCGCCAGCGGCGTCAGGATAGGGAACACGTTGGAATGGAAATACGCCTCGATATCGGTCCGCTCGCGCTTCGTCAGGTCGCCGGGGCTGAGCACGAAGATGCCCTCGGCCTCCATCGCGGCTTTCAGCTCGCGCCAGCGCTCCAGCTGCCCGGCGATCAGGCGCAGCGCCGCGGCCTCCAAATCGGCCACCTGCTGCGACGGCGTCAGCCCGTCCTGGCTCGGCCGCGTCACGCCCGCGCGCACCTGCTCGCGCAGACCCGCGTAGCGCACCATGTCGAACTCATCGAGGTTACTCGCCGAAATCGACAGGAAGCGCAGCCGCTCCAGCAGCGGATGGTCCGGATTTCCGGCTTCCTCAAGAACGCGCTGGTTGAACTCCAGCCATGACAATTCCCGGTTCAGGAACCGCTCCGGCGAAGCCATCAGCTGCTTGTTCAGGCGGCTCTCCGGCATCCTGTCTCACCCCTCATCATCCCCATCCGGTCCGCCCATACGCTCCAGCACTCGGCGCGCCAGCGGCAGGCTCGGTGCCCGGTCCGCATCGCTGACCGAAGCGCTGAGCCTGTCCATGAAGTCTTCCACGGCCTCATAGGCAAGTTCCAGTCTTGGCACCAGATAGTTGAGCGTCTCTTGTGAAAGCCTGAGAAATCGCCGCTCCGCCGCCAACACCAGCCGCGCTCGCAACCCCTCCTCGTCCGGCATCCCGATCTCGCCCACCGGCAGCGCCTTCACCCGCGAGCGCAGGTCCGCCGATGCAACCCGCCACTGCGAAGGCGCGCGGTGCGCTGTCAGCAACAGCCGCCCGCCTCCAGCCGCGATCAGGTTCATCAGTGACACAAGCACATCTTCATTGCGCCCTAGTGACAGGTCCGCATCGTCGATCACGACATGCGCCTCTGCCAATGCCGCCGGAGACTTCACCGCCTTCGCCAACATCGGCCCATCGATCAGCACCGCGCCAAACCGCGCTGCCCAGGCCGCCGCCAGATAGGAAAGCCCGCATTTCGCCGGCCCGGTAAGGCACAGAACCGGCGTCGCCCAGTCATCCGGCCGCCCGGCAAGGCGCAGCGCAGCTGCATTGTGCAGGCCTTCGATCAGCCCGTCCCAATGCGCTGCCGGCGCCGGGAATCCGAACATCGGCTGCGCGGGGGTGTCATCCTGATCCGGCCCGCCCGGGTTCACTGCGTGATGGCTGTGCTGACCGCCGAGCGCAGCGTCAGCGTGTTGTTCTCACGCGACAGCGTCACGCCGCGCTGCACAAGGTCGCTGCGCAGGCGGTTCTCGTCACCCGCGTAAGAGAAGGTCACCAGCGCGCCTTCGCGGGCCACGGCCGTCGTGCGGAAATCCGAAACCAGCGGCGAGCGTGCCAGCGCGCCGCGCAGCGTGTTCCACTCTGTCAGCGACGTGAACCGCACCGACGCATTCACCTGCGTGCGCGATCCGTCGCGCACGATCGAGGCCTGCTTCCAGGTCTCGTCCAGCAGCGTCGTCACAGCCGCCGCCGCGGCTTCAAGGCTCGGCGCCGCGGGCGTCGCGCCAACCGCTTCCGTGCCCGTCGCCGTCACGTTCGACACGACCACACGCCAAGCCCCGTCCCGGCCCTGCAGTTCCGCTACAATGCCCCGGCGCGCATTGGCTGAATTCGCTTCCGCCGACATGTCGTTCCAGCCGCTATAGGCCGAGTACCCCGTTGAGGAAGTCGTCACGAACGGCACCAGCGTGCCCGGGCTCCGCTCGGCGAATGCCGTGATCCACGCGATCTGGTTGCCCGAAGATGTCACCGGCACCATCAGCGCCAGCGGCGCCTGCGCATCAAGGTAGGGCACCTTCAGCGAATCGAGGTGCGCGCGCACCACCTGCGGGTTCAGCACCACGGCCAGCTTGCCCCGGTAACGCCCGGCGCCGGCCACTTCTTCCTCAACGTCTACCGCCGCGGTGAAGCGCGAAGCCGTCGCGCTGTCGATCGTGATGCCGCCCACCGCATTGCGGTCTGACGCAAGTGTAATCTTGTTGATCAGCTGGCGCGCCGCCGAAACCCGCGCCGCCGCCATCGCCTTCTCGCGGGCCTCCATGATCGTCCCGCCGGTCTCGTCCACCGAGATGCCGCGGATGGTGTAAACGTCCTTGATATCCGCAAACGCCGCCCCCACGGCACTCAAGGACAGGAAGATCGCGGCCAGAACCAGTCGAATCATGGGAATTGGGCTCCTTAGTTCAGGCCCTTCTAACAAGGGCAACCCGCGGCGCATACCGCGAGCATCACCTTGACCGCGCTCATACGCCGGAATTGTGACCTGAAAAGATTGGCATCTTCTACAGCTTGCATTCATGTAACCTGTGAATACTTGCTCGGGACGGGGGGAGACTGGGTAATGGGCAATCTTGACGACTATAACGACCGGATGCGCAAGCAGACCCTCGGCATCCCCGTCGGCCCGCCAACCACCGCCGCGCAGGCCGCCGCCGACATGGCCGCCCATGCTCGGCGCCAGCAGGCAACGCGCCCCTCCGGCGGCAACG
>DNFL01000145.1:0-328 GCA_003486945.1 Hyphomonas sp.
GGTCACTTGTGCCGCGGACCCCGGGGCCGGGCTGAAACTTTCCGGCGCGATGATCCCCAATGCCGTGCGCTGCGTGCCGCCGGAGAACAAGCCGGTGGGCGAGGAGATCAATACCTGCCGGCCTTTCCTGAAGGCCCGGATTGCGGCGCTGCCGAAGCTGAAGGTGATCCTCTGCCTCGGCAAGATCAGCCATGATTCCACCCTGCGCGCGCTCGGCGCGAAGCTGGGGCCGCACCCGTTCGGCCATGGAACACGCTACGAACTATCCGTAGACGGACGGCCTGTGACCCTGCTCTCCTCCTATCACTGCTCGCGCTACAACACGAAT
>DNFL01000145.1:555-5533 GCA_003486945.1 Hyphomonas sp.
CTGCTCGCGCTACAACACGAATACCGGACGCCTCACGGCCGCAATGTTCGAGGATGTATTCGCTGCCGCGAAGGAAGCCCTTGGCTAAAGCGCAGGCATTGGTCACTCTGGCGGCATGGAAACGCCTGTTGATCTTGCCATTCTTGCAAGTTGGATGGATGCACGCGGCCTCGGCGCCGGGCCGCTGGAAGATGTGCAGCGCCTAGCCGGCGGCACGCAGAATATCCTCTTGAAATTCTCGCGCGCAGGCCGTTTCTATGTGCTGCGCCGCCCACCGCCGGTGCTGCGGGCGAACTCCAACGAGACGATGCGGCGCGAGGCGCGCGTGCTTGCGGCGCTGAAAGGCACGCCGGTGCCGCATCCCGGCTTGATCGCGGCGTGCGAGGACGAGAGCGTGCTCGGCGCGGCCTTCTACCTGATGGATCCTATCGACGGCTATAACGCCACCACCGGCCTGCCGGAGCCGTTCGCGTCCTCGCCGCAGCTGCGCCACCAGATGGGCCTCTCCCTCGTCGACGGGATCGCGGCCCTCGGCGCGCAGGATTATGTTGCGCTCGGCCTGACGGGCCTCGGCAAGCCGGACAATTATCTTGAGCGTCAGGTGAGTCGCTGGAAGGCGCAGCTCGATTCCTATGCCGAGTTTCCGGAATGGGACGGGCTGAAAGACCTGCCGGATGTGGACGGGGTTGGCCGCTGGCTGGAAGAACACCGCCCACGGAGCTTCCAGCCCGGCATCATTCACGGCGACTATCACCTCGCCAATGTCATGTACCGGTTCGATGCGCCGCGCCTTGCTGCGATTGTCGACTGGGAACTGACGACCATCGGCGACCCGCTGCTCGATCTCGGCTGGCTGCTCGCCACCTGGCCTGAGGAAGGCTCGGGCACGGTATCCGTCACGCCCTGGGAAGGTTTTCCGTCTGCAGACGAACTCGTCGCGCACTATGCGAAGCAGACGACGCGCGACCTTTCGAGAATCCACTGGTACGGCGTACTCGCCTGCTACAAGCTTGGCATCATTCTGGAAGGCACCTATGCCCGCGCCTGCGCCGGCAAGGCCCCGAAAGCCACCGGCGACCAACTGCATGCCAGCACGATCGGTCTGCTACAACGGGCAAACAGGTGGATCAGCTGAGGCGCCTTAGCGCCCCTTCATGATTCGCGCTTTATCCCGCGCCCAGTCTCGCTTGGCTTCATTCTCACGCTTGTCATGCGCCTTGCGGCCGGTGGCGACGCCGATGAGGAGTTTGGCGCGGCCCTTGTCGTTGAAGTAGAGCTTCAGCGGCACGATGGTGCGGCCCGCGCGTTCCACTTCCTGCGAGAGCTTTGCCAGTTCGCGTTTCGAGACGAGCAGTTTCCGCCTGCGGCGCGGCTCGTGGTTGAAGCGGTTAGCGCCGGCATAAGTCTGGATCTCAGAATTAATCAGCCAGAGCTCGCCCTGCTCGACCGAGGCATAGGCTTCGGCAATGTTCGCCTTGCCTTCGCGCAGCGATTTCACTTCCGAGCCGACGAGCATGACGCCGGCCTCAAGCGTGTCCTCCACGGAATACTCGCGCCGGGACTTGCGGTTCTCGGCGACGAGGCCGTCGGTGCGGCCCTTGATCTGTGCGTTCTTTGCCTTTGCCATCGCGCCTATCTAGGCACTCGCCCCGGCAAGCGCCAGCGCTTCGTCGATCTGCGCGCGAGCGGCCTTGTCCGGCGGGGTGATCGGCAGGCGGACATCTTCGCGGCAGAGGCCGAGGCGCGAGAGCGCATATTTCGCCGGCCCCGGCGAGGGCGAAGCAAACATCGCGCGGTGCAGCAACACGAGTTTCTGGTTGATGGCGCGCGCGACTTCAAGGTCGCCCTTGTCGAAAGCGGCATGCATCGCGGCGCAGGCCTCAGGCATAACGTTCGCCGTAACGGAAATGCAACCCGCCCCGCCCATCGCGCGGTGCGCCAGCGCGCTGGAGTCTTCGCCCGAAAGCTGGATGAACTGGGTGCCCGGCTTGATCAGCTGGTTGTGCAGCACCACACGCTCCATCTCGTCGCTGGCATCCTTGATGCCGATGACGTTTGGCAGGCCGGCGAGCGCTGCAACGGTCTGCGGCATCAGATCGACAATCGTGCGCCCCGGCACGTTGTAGAGGAAGACCGGCAGGGCGACGGCATCGTTGATCGCCTTGAAATGGGCGTAGAGCCCTTCCTGGTTCGGCTTATTGTAGTACGGGCAGACGACAAGGGCCGCGTCCGCACCGGCGGCCTTGGCGTGCGCCACGAGGTCGATTGCCTCCTCGGTCGAGTTCGAGCCTGCCCCGGCAATCACCGGCACCCGGCCGGCGGCGACCTCGACACACAGGGTTACAACATTTTTATGTTCCTCGGTGGAGAGGGTGGAGGTCTCCCCGGTCGTGCCCACCGGCACCAGCGCCCGGGAGCCCCCTGCAATCTGGCGTTCCACCAGCGCTGCGAAGGCCTTCTTGTCCACCCCGCCGTTCAGAAACGGGGTCACAAGGGCGGGAATGGAGCCGGAGAACATGAGATTGTTACCTGTTATTCAGGAGATTCGTTTCAGGGTTTTGTGGGAATTGCGTGCTAGGCTGCGATGCTTGGATTGTCACGCTTTGGGACAGAAATAAACATAGGCCACCATGACACATACCCGGAAAATCGCAGTTTTTCTGTCACTGGCCGTTCTGGTCCCCGTCCTTGTGGCCGGCAGCGATCCGGAAACGCCCAGCCTGAAGCCCGGTAAGAACCTGCTGCCGGAGGCCGCCGCGCCAGAACTCAGCGTTAACTCTGTGACCGCCGTTCAGCCTTCCAGCAGCTCTGCCACACCGGCCCTGACGCTGCGCCCGGCAACCGCGGCCTCGTCGGCGTCCACTTTCGCCCTGTCGCGCGCCCTTGCGGCTGCCGAACGGGGCGACTGGAATGGCCTCGCGTCGATGCAGTACGAAGCCTCCGATCCGGTGGTGAAGAACCTGATCATGTGGAAACGCGCCAGCGACGGCGTGCCCGGCATGACGTTTGACGAACTCAGCACCGCGATGGCGCTGCTGCCGGACTGGCCGAAGACGGCCCGCATGCGCACCCGCGCCGAAGAGATCATCGAGACCTCCTCGCTGGATGCCCCGGCACGGATCGCCTGGCTGGAAAAATCCGGCCCCGTCACCGGCGCCGGCAAGGTTGCCCTCGCCAACGCCCTGCGCGAGACCGGCCAGCGCGCCCGCGCTGACGAAGTGATCAAGGATGCCTGGCGCAATCATACGCTGGCCTCCGATGTGCAGCGCGTGGCGCTCGCCCGCCACGGCCAGTCGCTGAGCCAGGACGATCACCGCGCCCGCGTCGACTTCCTGCTCTGGACCGGCCAGCGCTCCGATGCGCAGGCGCTGAAGCCCCAGCTGACCGCGGACTATCGCAAGCTTACCGATGCGCGCATCGGCCTTGCCACGCGCGCCAAGAATGTCGACGCGCTGATCCAGGCCGTGCCCGCAAACCTGCAGGACCATCCGGGCCTTCTCTACGAACGCGGCAAGTGGCGCCGCTCCAAGAAGGTCGACGGGGTCACGGATGTGCTCGTCAAGATCGACGGCAAGGATGTGCCTGCGGCTGGCCGCGGCCGTCTGTGGGACGAGCGCGCCATCGCCACGCGCGAGGAACTGAAGCTGCGCAACTACAAGCGCGCCTACCAGCTCTCCTCGACGCACGGCATGAATGCGGGCTCAGACTTCGCAGAGGCCGAATGGCTCTCCGGCTGGATCGCGCTGCGCCTCAATGGCGACGCGACGCGCGGCCTCGGCCATTTCGAAGCCATGTCGGCAGGCGTCTCCAGCCCTGTCAGTGTGGCGCGCGGCTATTACTGGACCGGACGGGCGCGCGATGCGCTGGGCCAGGGCGATCAGGCCGTCACCGCCTACGGCGTCGCCGCCTCGCACCCCTTCACCTATTACGGCCAGCTCGCCGCCGAGCGCGTGAACCAGAAAACCCTCGCCCTCGGCGCGCCGATTGTTCCGACGACGGAGGATATTGCCGCCTTCGAAGCGAAACCCGTCGTGCAGGCCATGCGCCTGCTGGGTGAGGTTGGCGAAAGGTCGAACTTCATCGACTTCGCCTATTTCCTCGATGACAACCTCAACACTGCGGTCGAATACGAACTGCTCGCGCAGATGACGAACAGCTTTGTCACCCCGGAAGTCGGCGTGCGCACCGCCAAGGCCGGCCTGCAGCGCGGTGTGGTTGCCACCGGCGCGTCCTGGCCCGTGCCAGATCACAAGCCGACGCGGCCTCACCAAGTCGAGCGCGCCTTCGTCTATGCCATCACGCGCCAGGAGAGCGAGTTCAACCCGAACGCTGTCAGCCGTGTCGGCGCGCGCGGCCTGATGCAGTTCATGCCCGCCACCGCCAAGAACGAAGCCCGCCTGCGCGGCATGCCGTACGAGCAATCCTGGCTGACCAGCGACCCTGCCTACAACATGACCCTCGGCGGCCTGCACCTCGACACGCTGCTCGCCCAGTTCGGCGGCAGCTACATCATGACCGCAGCAGCTTACAACGCCGGCCCGTCGCGCCCCAGCCAGTGGGTGCGCGATTACGGCGACCCCCGCCTCGGCCAGATCGACCCCATCGACTGGGTGGAGTTCGTGCCCTTCTCCGAAACCCGCAACTACATCCAGCGCGTAATGGAAAACATCCAGGTCTACCGCCACCGCCTCAGCGGCCAGCCGGAGGACATCCGTCTCAGCGAAGACCTGAAGCGCGGGCGGAGATAAACGTCCAAAGCCCCTTCTCCCTTGGAAGTGGGGGCTCTGCCGATCCATTCCCCCTTTCCCCCTACTCCTCATCCCGCTACGCTGGCCGCAACGCGCCCGCATTTCTGGCGGCGATTTCACACGGGGTACGGGCAATGAAAAAACTGATCCTTGCAGCGAGCGCGCTGGCCATCGTGGCGGCCTGTGGCAGCGAGACGGGTGCGCCCGGCGCGGCTGGCGGCGGCTCTGCC
>DNFL01000275.1 GCA_003486945.1 Hyphomonas sp.
TCGACGTGGCCGGGCGTGTCCATCAGGTTGAGGACGTAGTCGAGGCCGTCCTTCGCCCGGTAGTTCAGGCGCACGGTCTGCGCCTTGATGGTGATGCCCCGCTCCTTCTCGATATCCATCGAGTCGAGCACCTGTTCGCTCATTTCACGGTCCGACAGCCCGCCGCAGGCCTGGATGAGGCGGTCGGCAAGGGTCGATTTCCCATGGTCGATATGGGCGATGATCGAGAAGTTACGTATTTTGTCGCGCGGGGTCATGGGCGGCATATAGCGGGGCAGCCCGGCTGCGGGAAGTAGCTGGAGGCTGGCGCGGGCGCGTGGCCGGGCGTATGACGGGCGGATTGGAGCGAGGAGACCCCCATGAAACGCGTGATTGCGGCCTCTGCCGCGCTGGCGCTGAGCGCCTGCGGCTATTTCAACAAGGACAAGGCGGCTGATCCGGTGAGCCCGGCTGCCGCTGAGGAGGAAACCGCCGTGGACCCGAACGAATGGCAGCCCCCCGAGATGCCGAGCGCTGAAGAAGCGGCCAAGGCGGCGGCGGACGCGCAGGCGGCTGCAGAGGCAGGGGTGGTCTATGCGGGCGCCGACAAGAAGGGCCAGACCCTCAGCATGAAGGTCGGCGAGACGCTCCGGATCGAACTCGAATCGGTGCCGACCGCCGGCTATGTCTGGATCCTCAAGGAGGCGCCCGCTTTCATGACCCCGGGCGGCGAAGGGGGGCGCCCGACCGATCCGGCGCACCAGAACCTGCCGGGCTTTACCGGCGGCAACCATTATCTCTCCTTCGACTTCACCGCCGCCGCGCCGGGCACGGGCAAGTTCACGCTGCACGAAGGGCGCCCATGGGAATCCGACGAAGAACCGATGGATACCTACGAGCTGACCGTGACGGTGACGGAGTAAGCGAAGCCTTGGCCGACACCCAGCCCCTGCCCGCGAAGACCGGCATCACCGATGAGGGTTACCTCACCGATTGCTGGTATCTCGCCGCGCCTTCAGCCCAGCTGAAGCCCGGCAAGCAGCAGCGGCTGATGATGCTCGGTGAGCCGGTGGTGGTTGGCCGCACACCGGCGGGGGAGGCGTTCGCGCTGCGGGATATCTGTCCGCACCGTCTCGTTCCCCTGTCTGCCGGCAAGCAGCTGGAGACGAATGGCGAGTGGACGCTGCAATGTCCGTATCATGGCTGGCGTTTCGGCACAGATGGCGGTTGCCGGCTGATGCCGAGCCTGACGGATGACAGCCCGTATGATCCGACGAAAGTGAAAGTGCGCCGATATCCGGTGCATGAGGCGAACGGGGCGATGTATGTCTACATCGCGCATGATCCGCGCGGCACAGCGCCGCCTGCTGTGCCGCCGCCGGAATTTGGTCCGCTCCCGGACAAACCAGGTTTCGTGATCGAGGACATTTTCAACGCCCATATCGATGACGCGGTGGTCGGCCTAATGGACCCGGCGCATGTGCCCTTCGTGCATGACCAGTGGTGGTGGCGCCCGCCTTCGGCGGGGCTGAAGCGGAAAGAAAAGCCGTTCATTCCGACCGATCGCGGCTGGGCGATTGACCGGCACGCGCCGTCTTCAAACTCGAAACTTTATCGCTGGGTGTTTGGCGGCGATGTGATGACCGAGATACATTTCCAGCTGCCGGGCTACCGCTGGGAAATCATCTCCAACAATACCGCGCGCCTGCTGACGCTAACCTGCCTGACGCCCGAGGCGCCGAAGAAGACGCGTATCACGCAGTTCACCTGGTGGACGGGCGCGCCGCTGTTGCATCTCGCGGTGCCGGTGGCGAAACGCATGGGCCGCAAATTCCTCGCGCAGGACGGCGAGATGGTGGACCTGCAGAACCAGGGCATGGCGCACCAGAAGGCGATGCTCTGGATCGACGATATCGACGTGCAGGCGAAATGGTACCAGACGCTGAAACGCGAATGGACCGCGAGCCGCAGCGAGGGCAGAGCCTTCGAGAATCCGATCCAGCCGCGCACGCTGAAATGGATGAGCTGAGGCCGGAGCCCGGCGTCTACATTACGATCCGCACAGATTCCCGCATCACGCGCACTGAGGCGCAGACGCCCTTCAATTGCCCCAAAATTGCCCTGCCGGATTGTCATGCAGGAGACTGGCCGGGCGGGAAAAATGATCCAGATGAGGTTGGCGCACTGTGTTTTGCGCGTCGCCCGACACCAGAAGGACGAGACTGATGAAAACCGTACTCTTCGCTGCTGCCGCGAGCGCGCTGGCGCTGGCCGCCTGCACGCCTGCAACTGAACCGGCCCCGGCGCCAGCACCCGTTCCGATTGATGAAGCTGCGCCGGACGGCGCGCTCGATGAGGCGATCGCGGCGCCTTCCATTCTCGAGATCGCGGCTGGTAATCCTGACTTCTCCACTCTCGTTGCCGCCGTCAATGCGGCCGGCTTGACGGAGACGCTCGCGAGCGAAGGTCCGTTCACAGTGTTTGCGCCGACGAATGCGGCCTTTGCCGCGCTGCCGGCCGGTACACTCGATGAGCTGCTGCTGCCGGAGAACAAGGATCAGCTGGCGCGGATTGTCGGCTATCATGTCGTCTCCGGGAAAGTTCTCTCCGCCGCTGTGCCGGCTGCGAGCGCCGGTGTAGCGACGCCCTCGATCAACGGGCTCGACCTGTCTGTCCGGGTTGAGCCGGACAATGCGGTGAAAGTGAACCAGGCGACGGTCACGCAGGCCGACATCGAAGCCTCCAACGGCGTGATCCATGTCGTTGATGCGGTGCTGATGCCGCGGATGGAAGAATAAGGGGAGCATAGGGCGGCCAAAGGGGAGCCCTGGCGGGGCCGCGGCATCCTTCGGGGGGCCGCGGCCTTTTCTTTTGGCGCGAACAAAAAGTGAAAATCGCAAGCTGTCTTTAACGTCTCCCGCTGCTAGGGTGGCGGGCATGACAGCCCCGATTCGCATTCTCGGCATCGATCCTGGCCTCCGCCATACTGGCTGGGGCGTGATCGAGCAGACCGGCGCCCGGCTCAGCCATGTGGCGCACGGCGTCATCCAGGCGGCGACGGACACGACGATGGCCGAACGTCTCGGCGAAATCTTCGAATGCGTCGGCGAACTCGCGCGCCATTACCAGCCGGATGCGGCGGGCGTGGAAGAAACGCTGGTCAATGCCAATCCGCGCTCGGCGCTGAAGCTGGGGCAGGCGCGCGGCGCGGCGATGGCGGCCCTTGCGATGGCGGGCATCCACGTTTCAGAATTTGCGCCGCGCCAGATCAAGCTGACGGTGGTCGGCACCGGCACGGCGGACAAGGACCAGGTGAAGTTCATGGTGCAGCGGCTGCTGCCGAGGGCAGGGGAGATGAAGCTGGATGCGGCTGACGCGCTCGCCTGCGCCATTTGCACGGCGCATCATCTGCCTGCGGAGCTTCGCAAGAAGGGGGCGGCATGATTATCGGGCGTCTCACCGGAGAGGTGGCGGCCATCGGGCTCGACCACCTGCTAATCGATGTGAACGGGGTTGGCTATGTTGCGCTCGCCGGCACGCGGCTGCTGGCGAAACTGCAGGCGGGCGACCGCGTGACGGTGCAGGTGGAGACGCGCGTGACCGAAGCCTCGATCACGATGTTCGCCTTTGCTACGGATGAGGAGCGCGCCTGGTTCGTGCGCCTCCAGGATGTGCCGGGTGTGGCTGGCAAATCGGCGCTCGCCATTCTGGACGGCCTCTCGCCGGCGGAGATCATGGACGCCATCGCGCTCGGCGATTCCGGGGCGTTCACGCGCGCCAAAGGTATCGGCAAGAAGCTCGGTGAACGGATCATCACGGAACTCGCCGGCAAGGCGCCGCCGATGGGCCGGTTCGGGAAATTTGAAGTGGCGGCGGTGGCGGGGCTTGCCTCTGCACCTGCCGCGGGCGGCACCGGCCCGCGCGCCGAAGCGATCAGCGCGCTCGTCAATCTCGGCTATGGCCAGTCGGAAGCCGCGAAGGCGGTGGCAGCCGCGGCGAAGAACGGCGCAGAAGAGGTTGGCCTGCTTGTGAAGGGCGCGCTGAAGGAGTTGGCGCGGTGAGCCGCCGCGATTCTCTCGCTGATCCCAACGCGCAAGGGCCCGATGCGCTGGACCGGGCGCTCCGCCCACAGACGTTTGAGGATTATGTTGGCCAACGCAAGGCGAAGGCGAACCTGAAGGTTTATGTCGAGGCTGCGCGCGGGCGGAAAGAGGCGCTGGACCATGTGTTGCTGTTCGGGCCTCCGGGGCTGGGCAAGACGACGCTGGCGCAGATCCTTGCGCGCGAGATGGGGGTCGGTTTCCGCGCGACGTCCGGTCCGGTGATTGCGCGGCCGGGCGACCTTGCCGCGATCCTGACGAATCTAGAGCCGAATGATGTGCTGTTCATCGACGAGATCCATCGTCTGCCGGCCATCGTCGAGGAGATTCTCTATCCGGCGATGGAGGACTATGCGCTCGACATCGTGATCGGAGAGGGACCGGCGGCGCGCTCCGTGCGGCTGGATCTGTCGCCTTTCACGCTGGTCGGCGCGACGACGCGCGCGGGCCTGCTCGCGACGCCGCTGCGTGACCGGTTCGGCATTCCGGTACGCCTCGATTTCTATGAGCCGGAGGACCTTGCGCGCATCGTCATGGCGGCGGCACGCAAGCTGGGTGCTCCGATCACGGAGGAAGGCGCGGTAGAGATTGCGGGCCGGGCGCGGGGCACGCCGCGCATTGCGCTGCGCCTCCTGCGCCGCGTGCGCGACTTTGCCGAGGCGGAAGGCGAGACGATCGACAAGCCGGCTGCAGACCGCGCGCTGAAGCGGCTCGAGATTGATACGGATGGTCTCGATGCGCTCGACCGGCGTTATCTGCATGCGCTTGTGCGCACTTATGCCGGCGGGCCGGTTGGTGCCGATACGCTCGCGGCTGCGCTGTCGGAAGCGCGCGATGCGGTGGAAGATGTGATCGAGCCTTTCCTGATGCAGAAGGGCTATGTCGCGCGCACGCCGCGCGGCCGGGTGGCGGCGCCGCTGGCGTATGAGCGCCTCGGTCTGAAGCCGCCGAACGGCCAACAAAGTGGTCTGTTCACGGACGAGGAGTGAATATGGTCGAAGGCAGCTGTTTCTGCGGGGCGGTTGCTTACCGCGCTGAGAGCGTAGGGCCTGCGGGCCATTGTCATTGCCGGACGTGCCAGAAAACCCATTCCGCCGCTTTTGCCACCACCGCCCGTGCGCCGCGCGCCGGCTTTGCTTGGACGAAAGGCGAAACCGTCGTCGCTCATATCGAAACGACGCCGGGCAAGCGCCGTCACTTCTGCCCGAGGTGTGGCACGCATCTCATGGCCGAATGGGTCGATCAGGATGCCGTGATCCTGCGTGTAGCCAGTCTGGATACACCGCTTCTCACGAAGCCTGTCGTTCACATCTGGACCAGCCATCAGGCGCCTTTCTTCGAGTTCGATGACGGGCTGCCCCGGTTGCCTGAAGGTGTGCCGAAACCAGCGCCCTAGTCCTTAGCGCGCATCGTCCATAGCGCGCCGATCAGGCCGCCTTTGACGCGCGGCAGCATCACGAGCACGGCGCCCACAGCAAACGCGCCCAGACCTGCAAGTCTGATCCAGAGCGGCCAGGTCTCGTGACGCGCTGCGATGAAGGTGAGCGCGGCCAGCAAGGGGCCGAGCATCAGCACGGTCAGCCAGGGTGGGCCGTCTTCCGCGGCGATCTCGCCCGTCGGAGCGCCGCAAGCATCGCACTCCGGGGCTTGTTTCAGGTAGGCCGTGAACAGGTGTCCGCGTCCGCAGGCCGGGCATTTCAGCCGGGCGCCGCGCAGCAGGCAAATGAGGGAAGGGGAGAGCGCCATGTCCCGATCCTGCCACGGCGCGGGCGCTTCCGCGATCCGGGATGACGCCGCAGGCGGTGTCTGTTAAGCGGGGTACATGGCGAAGAGCTGGGACGAAATCGAACAGACAGAAGGCTTTGCCGGTGCCCGCGCCGTATCCGCGCGGCAGGTGGAGCCCGTTCTGTCGCGGGTGAAAGCGCCGCCGGGAGATCCGCAGGCGCAGCTGAAAAGCCTGTCGAAATTCATGATCGTGCCGTTCTTCCTTTTTGGCGCGACTTTTTTTGCAACGGACATGTTCCTGCCGGACAATGGCTTCTGGATTTTCATCCAGTTCCTGCTGTTCCCGGTCCTGTTCCTCCTGTTCATGGGCACCGGCCTGTTTCTGGCCCGCAACAAGATCGCGGAAGTGTTTGTCGAGGCGCAGGTGCGCCTTGGCCACAAGGCTGACGCCATTCGCGCCATGGTCGCGCCGCTCGGCCTGACTTTTGTGCCGGCGCCGGGCGGGGCGCCGAAAGGGCTCGAGTGGATTGCAAAGCAGAGCTGGGCGCCGGCGGTCCTGCGCGACGCCGAAAAGACGCTGAACGAGGCGGGCGGCATGGACGAAGCGGTCGCGGCCGCGCGCGATGCCGGCCTGCTGATCGCGGCGAATGTGCATGTCGTCGGCACGCCGGAGCAGAAGAAACTCTATGCCGAGCAGGCTGCCGGCATGATGCAGCTGGAAGACGGATTCCAGGGGACGCGCCGCGGCATCCGGTTCGACATGTTCGAATGGGTGGAGAAGGTCAGCGAGGCGCCGGATGTGTTCCATCTGGTGATCGTGATGGAGGCGCCGCTACGTCTGCACGGTGTCACGCAGATGCGCGCGCGCAAGACCGGCTGGCCGGCGCATCCGGGCGAGCCGGTGTTGCAGGATGTCGATCTCGGGCCAAGAGCGTTCGATGCGCTCTACCGGCTGCGGGCCTCCGACCAAGTTGAGGCGCGCGCGCTGTTCAATCCGGCGGTGATCGAACGGGTGATCGATCTGTCGCATGGCGGCAAGTTCCGCGCAGTGGCGCGCGGCGGGTATCTGGTGTTCGACTTCGAGAGCGAGACCAACCGGTTTCAGATCGTCGACCTGATGACTGGGGCGTGGAGCGATGAGACGGTCCGCGCGACCTATTCCGATATCGCCGAAGCGCTGGCGCTGGTGGATACGCTGGCACATGCCTTCATGGTCGCGAAAAACTCTGATACGGGCGGGGCATGAGCCTGCCACCGCTGAATGCCGAGAATTTCGATGCCGACCGCCAGCACTGGCTGGCCGTGCGTGTCTATTATGAAGACACCGACTTCACCGGCATGGTCTACCACGCCAATTACCTGCGCTTCTTCGAGCGGGGCCGGTCGGACCATCTGCGCGACGCGGGGGTCTCGCACCAGTCGCTGCTGGCGCGGGAAGACCCGGCGGCTTTCACGCTGACCAATGTCAACGTCACCTATCGCAAGCCCGGCAAGGTGGACGATCTCCTGCACATCCGCACGCGCTATCTTGGCATGGACGGGCCGCGCATCCGATTTTCGCAGGCCTGCCTCCGGGACGGGGAAGTGATCGCCGAGGCGGAGATCACCGCGGTGATGATCCATGCCGACGGGCGCCTGCGCCGTCCGATCCGGGAAGTCGTGGATCAGCTTGAGCCGTATCGCTGGCAGGGTTGAGAGGCTGGGCTGGCGCAGGTTTGCGCAGCTGCGGGGTTAACAATTTGCCATGAAGTCTTAACCCTTACCCCATAACCCCTATGTCACTGCGCAAACTGCGGCAAACGCCGTGTTTCTGCCGGATTTGGACTGGAAAGAAGGGCCTTGACGCCGGGCTTGCCTGCGCGGACACGGCCTTGATCCTGTTGTTGTCACGCCTCCGGGGCTCATTGCCCGGATGAATTTTTGGAGACCTGCCTTCCATGGAAAACGACGCCATCGGCACCATCGACCGCAGCGCCGAATTCTCCCTGTTCTCGCTGCTCGGCGAAGCGGACATCGTCGTCAAGATCGTGCTGCTCATCCTCCTGATCTCCTCGGTCTGGTCCTGGGTCGTGATCGGCGAGAAGTTCTTCTCCCTGAGCGCGCTCAAGAAGGCCTCGCGAGACTTCGAGGACGCCTTCTGGAGTGGCCGGGCAGGGGAGTTCGACCTGCGCCCCGGACAAGGCGGCAAGGACCCGGCAAGCCGGGTCTTCGTTTCGGCCGCCCGCGAATGGCAGGATGCCGGCAAGAATGTTCCGACCCCGTCCGAGGCGAGCGCGCTCGTCAACCGCGCCGAGCGGTCCATGCGCGCCGCTGTCGACCGGGAAGTTAGCAGGGCGTCCAATGGCCTCTCCATACTTGCGAGTATCGGGTCAGCCTCGCCCTTCATCGGCCTGTTCGGCACGGTGTGGGGCATCATGAACGCCTTCCTCAACATCGCCGAAGCCCAGGACACGAGCCTCGGTACGGTCGCGGGCCCGATTGCTGAAGCGCTGTTCGCGACCGGCCTCGGTCTTGTGGCGGCCATCCCGGCAGTCATCTTCTACAACAAGTTCACATCCGACGTGACCAAGCTTGCCGACCAGCTCGACACCTTCTCCCAGGATGTACTCGTGCGCCTCTCGCGCCGGGCGTCGGACGCAACGCGGGACTAGGGCGCCATGGGTCTGATCCTCGGTTCTGGCGGAAAAGGCGGGCGGCGCGGCCGGCGCGCGCTGAATGCCGAAATCAACGTGACGCCTTTCGTGGACGTCATGCTGGTGCTGCTGATCGTGTTCATGGTGACGGCGCCGCTGCTCATCCGCGGTGAGCAGGTGAACCTGCCGAAGACAACCTCTGCGCCGCTGCGCGCCGAGGCGAACGATGCGCCGCTGACGCTCTGGATCCGCGAGGACGGCAAGGTCTATGTCCAGCAGACCGAGATCGACCCTGGCAATCTTGCCGCGCAGCTCACCGCGATTGTCGGCGAAGGCTACGACAAGCAGGTCTACCTCTATGCCGATCAGGACGTGCCCTATGGCCGGGTGATGGAAGTCACCGCCGAGGTGCGCCGCGCCGGCTATACCCGCATGTCCTTCATCACCGAACAGAAACGCTAGAACCGGAAGGAGGCGCACGCACCGATGATCCGCGGCTTTGCTGTCTCGACCCTGGTCCATGCCAGCGTGCTGGCGATGGCGATGATGTCGTGGCCGCATGAGCGTTCGGACTGCGACCGCGCCATCGAAAAGCTGCGCCGCGAAAATCCGGGCATCCGATCGATCGAGATCATCATCGCGCTGCCCCAGTGTGCGACGTCTTCCGAACTGCCGATCGATTTCGAGGATGTCGGCCTCGTCTCGAATGTCAGTGCGATGAGCAAGGCGCCGGAGCCGAAACCGGAAGAGCCTTCGGCCGAGCAGCCGGAAGCTGAGCCGGAACCTCCGCCCGAGGAGGCCTTGCCGGAGGAGCCGGAAGAAGAAGTTCCCCTCCCCACGCCGGAGCCCAAGAAGGAAGAGCCGAAAAAGCCGGAACCGAAAAAGGAGCCGCCTCCGAAAAAGGAGGAGCCCCTGATCAAGAAAGAGCCGCCGAAACAGGAAAAGAAGAAGGACGATCTCGATTTCCTGAACGACATCGACAAGGTCCTGCAGGACCGGCGCAAGACGGACACACGTTCGGCCTCCTCGCAGGAGGCAGACCGGCCGGTTCTCAACAATGCGGACCGCGACCGGCAGGGGGCAGGGGACCGTTCGGCCAGCACTGCCTCGCTGGAGGCTTATGTCCGCCGGGAGATGCGGAGTTTCTGGACTGATGTGTCGGACCTGCCCACGGAAGATCAGATTGAAGTGACGGTCCGCATGAAGCTCAACCGGGATGGCTCGCTGTCCGGCGATGTGGAGCTGGTGAATCCGTCCCGGCGCCCGGTGGGCCGCAAGGGAATTGCCGTGGACCGGGCCCTTGGCGCCGCGCGCAAGTTTTTCGCAGAACGCCGCCTCAGACTGCCGGAAGAGCAGTATGAGCAGTGGCGGGAAATTGATGTCGTCTTTGGCAAAGAGATGATGAACAGTTAAAGCGATGGCCGCAGGCGCGCCATTCGCGGGAAAGTCAGAAGGAGTCTGAACGCATGACACACAAGGCCATGAGCTACCTGCTCCGGTTATTTGCAACGGCGCTGATTGCGCTGGGCCTCGTCCTGCCCGCCTCGGCGCAGCTGCGCGTGCGGATCGACGAAGGCAATTTCAAGCCGACCCCGATCGCCATCCCGGACTTCCAGATCACCGGCGCCGATACCGGCCTCGCCAAGCAGATTGCGGACGTGGTGCGCGCCGACCTCGCCTCTACCGGCCTGTTCGACCTGCAGAACCCCGGCTCATTCATCCAGCGCGACCTTTCGATCAATGCCGAGCCGCGCTTTGCAGACTGGAAGATCATCCGCACCGAAGGCCTCGTGGTCGGCGCGTTCGAAACGCTTCCCGATGGCAAGGTCGCCGTGTCCTTCCGCCTGTGGGACGTGTATGGCGGCGAGCTGATGCGCATCAATGGCGAGCCGGGCCGCCGTCTGACGACGACGCCTGAGAACTGGCGCCGCATCGCGCACAAGATTGCCGACTCGATCTATTCGCGCCTGACCGGGGAAGATCCGTATTTCGACTCCCGCATCGTCTACATCGCCGAAACCGGGCCGAAGACGGCGCGCGTCAAACGCCTTGCCATCATGGACAGTGACGGCGCCGGCCAGCAATACCTGACCGCCGGGCGTTCCACGGTCGTCACGCCGCGCTTCAGCCCGTCGGCGCAGGAGATCACCTACATGTCGCTCGAGGATGAGCGCCTGCGGGTCTACCTGTTCAACATCGAGACTGGTCGCCAGGAACTGCTCGGCAACTTCCCCGGCATGGCGTTCGCGCCGCGTTTCTCGGTCGATGGCCAGAACGTGCTGCTGAGCCAGGCGCAGCGCGGCAATACCGATATCCACATCATGAACCTGCGCACCCGCACGACGACGCGGCTGACCGACCATCCGGGCATCGATACCTCGCCTTCGATGTCGCCGGACGGCAAGTCCATCGTGTTCAACTCCGACCGGGGCGGCACGCCGCAGCTCTACATCATGAATGCCGATGGCTCCGAACGGTCCTGCCCGTCGGGCGGTCGGGACAAGGCCTGCCGGATCACCTTCGGCAAGGGCCGGTACTCGACGCCCGTCTGGTCGCCGCGCGGGGACCTGATTGCCTTCACCAAACAGGAGGCCGGAAAATTCTCGGTCGGGGTGATTGGAATTGACGGTAAGGGTGAACGCCGCCTGACCGAGGAAGCCTACCTCGTCGAAGGTCCGGACTGGTCGCCGAATGGGCGGGTGATCGTGTATTTCCGCGAAAACCGCCCCGGCGCGGGCCCGGAACTGTGGTCGGTAGACCTCACCGGGCGCAATGAACGCCGGGTGATGACCCAGACGGACGCCTCTGACCCCGCCTGGTCGCCCCTGCTGCAATAGGAGCAAACTGCCGCAGTCACTGCACATTACAAGGAATTAAGGAGGCTGCTTCCATGCACCCTGCTAGCTCCTTGATCGATGCCACGATTTTGCCTGAATTGGTGCGAGAAGCGATTGTCGTCCCATTTTGGTCAGATTATGGAAATAGCGTTGGAGCGTTCAGGGGTCGGAAACACTCTCCTCTTAACTAGCCAGCGCATCGTCCCTTCCTTAGGAGCCAACGACCTATGCAAACCTTTCTAAAAGTCACTGCAGCCGCCGCGCTTCTCGCAACGGGCGCTTGCGCCTCGAAACCGAAGCCTGTCGAAGATACCAAGCCGGTGGTGGAAAACACCACGCCGGTTGAAGAGAAAGTGGAAACCGTGAAGACCGATCCGGTGGTCGCGTCCTCGATCGCCCCCGGTTCGCTTGAAGATTTCCGCGTCAACGTCGGCGAGCGCGTCTTCTTTGACCTCGACCAGTATCGTCTCGACTCGGAAGATCAGCAGATCCTCCAGCGTCAGGCTGCCTGGCTGAAATCCTATCCGAACGTTCGCGTCCTGATCGCCGGCAATGCCGACGAGCGTGGCACGCGTGAGTACAACCTCGCCCTCGGCGAGCGCCGTGCCAACGCGGTCAAGGAATACCTCGTCAGCCAGGGCATCAGCGCCTCGCGCGTCGACACGGTTTCCTACGGCAAGGAGCGTCCGCTCGCTGCTGGTTCGGACGAGCAGTCCTGGGCCCTTAACCGTAACGGCTGGACCCAGATCGTTTCGGGCGCCACCAGCTAAGCTGACTGCCAAAAGCAGATGATTCGGGCAGCCGGGCGCCATAATTTGGCCCCGGCTGTTCCTTTTTATGCTAGGTGTCCTGCCACTCACTGTCTGCTGACGGAGACTTCCCGCCATGTTCAAAGCTGTTCTTTCGACCGTTGCGATTGCTGCCCTTCTGGCCGTGCCGATGTCGGCGCAAACGGCAGGGCAGGTGCAGACGCGCGGCGCGCCGATCAGCAAGGGGGTCACGACGGGCGATCTGGCTACGCAGGTCGATCAGGCCCGCCAGCAGAGCTCAGACCTGCTGATCAAGGTCAATCGGCTCGAGGATCAGGTGAACGTGCTGAACGGGCAGATCGAGAGCCTGCAATTCGATCTGAACCGCCTGCGCCAGACGAATGAAGACATTCTCACCGACAATGACACGCTGGGCCGCGACAGCCAGATTATGCGCCAGCAGCTGGACCAGCAGGCCCGCGCCATAGCGGCGATGCAGGCCCTGCTCGGCATAGAGCCGGAGCCGGTCGCTGACGGTGCTGGATACGGATATTCGTCCCAGCCTTTCGCCATGACGACGCCGTCATCTGCAGGGCGCGGCATCGACAGTTCGGGTCCGTCCCAGCTGGGCCTCGGCAGCGGTTTGCCGGAAGGCTCCCTCGGAACGCTGCCAGCCAGCCAGCTTCCAGGTGAAGCCGGCCCGCTGTTTGCCGAAGCCAAGGCCCGTTTCCTGCGCCTCGACTATCCCGGTGCAGAAGAGGCCTACCGGGCCTTCATCGACAAGTTCGCCAAGGATCCGCAGGCGGCAGAAGCCTATTTCTGGCTCGGCGAAGCCCTGCACCAGCAAAGCGCCTATGCCGAGAGCGGCCAGGCCTACACCACGATGATCCGTTCGTACCCGGACGATATCCGCACGCCCGACGCGTTTGTGCGCCTGGCGCGTTCGATGCGCCTGCTGGGTGAACCGGAAAAAGCCTGCCAGGCGCTCGGCACGTTGCCGACCCGCTACCCGAACGCCACCAAAGTCGTGCGCGATCTTGCCGCCGTCGAGCGGACGCGGGCCGGGTGCAAGAACTAGCGCCCGATCAGGCATTCTCTGCCGCCCTCCGCGCGGCCCCGGAAGACCTTCTCTCCGGCCCCATCGGCCTTGCCGTATCCGGCGGCAGCGACTCGCTCGCCTTGATGCATCTCGCCTCTGGCTGGGCACGCCTTCGCGGCGCGATGCTCCTTGTGCTGACGGTCGACCATGGCCTGCGTGCGGAAGCGGCGCAGGAGGCCGCCTTTGTGGCCGCGGCGGCCCGCGGGCTGAACCTGGAGCATCAGACATTGCGCTG
>DNFL01000187.1 GCA_003486945.1 Hyphomonas sp.
GCCCCCCGCGCCCTTTGCCGACGAGATCCATGCATTTGCGATGGAGGACGAGATCTTCCCGCCAGCGCCGTGCGCCACATTATTTGTCGGTAGTTCAAGTATCCGCTTCTGGTTCCGGGTTAGGAATGATTTCCCGGAAGCGTACGTCATCCGCCGGGGTTTCGGAGGCGCAACGATTTCAGATATCAATCATTATTTCGATAAGGTCGTGGGCCGGTATCATCCCTCGCGTATCGTTTTCTATGCGGGGGAAAACGATCTGAATGCGGGCATGGCAGTCGAAGACGTTGCAAGCACGTTTCGCAAGTTCATGGACATGAAGGACTCCGCACTCGGCGCCACACCCGTCTATTTCATTTCGGTCAAGCCATCGGTTGCGCGTGCGGACGAGTTCCCTCTGCAGGCGGCGCTGAACCAAGAGATGGCAACGCTGGCCGAGTCGCGCGCCGACCTGACCTTCGTCGATATTGCAGAGCCGATGATGAAGGACGGAATGGTTGATCGCGAAGTGTATGTCAGTGACCAACTGCACATGAACGCGCGAGGGTACGACATCTGGCGAGACGTAATCCATCGCGCTCTGGAATCGGAATCTGCAACGGTGTCACCTTTTTGTCCCTAGATTCAGCGCTGGCGGGCACGGATGGGGCCGCCCGGCTAAACGACTCCAGCAGGTGCCGCGCTCGATTCTCGTTCGATCAGCAGGTGGTCGAGGCGTTCATGATGCGGTGAGAACTGACCGTTTGGTCGCTTGAGTTGCTCGACGATGAGTTCGACAGCGCGACTGCCCATCTCCTGAATCGGCTGGTGGATTGTCGTCAGAGGTGGCCAGATCCGGGCAGAAACAGGTGTGTTGTCGAATCCGGTAATCGACAAGTGTTCCGGGATCTCGATTCCAAGTTTGTGTGCAGCGAACAGGGCGCCCACGGCCATGTCATCATTGGCGCAGATGATTGCGGTCGGTCCCGGAGCTTTCGCAAGCGCTTCCCGCGCAAGGTCAACGCCTGACTTGAATGTGAAATCGCCCTGAAGGGATTCTATTTGCGAGGGGGGGATTCCGGCCTCTCTCATGGCGCGGAGCACACCGTCCCACCGTTGCTCGGCCGCAGAGTGACCGATCAATCCGCCGATGAACGCAAAGTGCCGGTGGCCAAGCTGGAGCAAGTGATCCGCTATTTCGAACCCTGCTCGTTCGTCATCAATTCCGACTGTGGCGGGGACGTTGTTGTTAGGTGACCCGGGCGCAATACACACGAGGGCGCAGCCTCGGTCTGCGATGAATTGGCACAGATTCCGGTCATCCGAAAATGGAGGGGTCAATATGATCCCTTCGACAAAAGCCTGATTAATCAATTCAGTGACCCAGCGACGCTCACCCCAATCGGGCCTTGCGATCCGCCGGGTCACCAGCTGCAGGCCCTGCGAAGTGCAAGCTCTCAGAGCGCCCAGCTCCAATGCAGATTCCCAATAGGAGTTCGGTTCTGTTTCCTGATCCACCGGGTGGACGATTGTAACGAGCTGGCTGGAGCCACCCGCCAGGGTCCGCGCCTGAACGTTGACTCTGTAATCGAGCTGTTCGACGGCTTTAAGGACGCGTTCGCGCACTTCTGCGCGGACGTTTTCGCCACCATTCAAAACACGGGAGACAGTCACGCGCGCGACACCGGAAAGTGACGCAACATCATCGATCGTCGGGCGCTTTTTCGTCATGGATTCTAGCCGTCCAGATGCCCGTCGTTCATGAACACACAGGGTATAGTATTGATTGTTGCACATACGAATATACCCCGAAGCGTGCAATGACAGTCCGAGCTTCAAACGCATGGCGGCGCTTCGCAGGCGCAACAATCGGAATGCGGCCGGTGCTTGGGCTTTTGCTCTGAACTGTTGCGCTGTAACCAGAAGGTGGCGGGGTGTCCGTTGCCAATCATGCCACTTGCTATTTTTGGATCCGATGGACCCTCGAGACCTCTCGTTCAGGCCTGTGTTCGCGTTCCAGTTCGCTATCGCGAACTTTGGCGCCTTCTTGGGGTGCCTGCCAATCCTGGCGATTCTTGTTCCGATGAAGGCACAAGAGATTGATCCTGGCGGAAGCTCGGACCTGCTCAGCTGGACCATCATGCTGGGTGCGCTCGTTGCCAGCAGTGTAAACTTGGCCGCAGGCTGGCTCAGCGACCTCACAAGTTCGCGTATCGGACGGCGAAAGCCGTGGATTGTGGCCGGCAGTGTGCTCACGATCACGTCGTATGCGTTAGTCCTGTCGGCCTCGACGCGTGTGCAGCTGGTCGGCGCAGTCATCGTTTTGCAGGCTGCTTTCAACATCATGCTTCCGTCACTGATCGCGTTGCTGCCGGATGAGGTTCCGGATGCGCGCAAAGGACTTGTCGCGGCCCTGCTTGCGGTAGGCGCGCCTTTGGGGCTCGGCGTCGGCGCGTTTCTGATGGGGATTTCAACCTTGTCACTGAGCCAGCGGCTCGCACTGCCGGGCGGCCTGATGGTCGTCTGCATTCTGCCTCTGTTGCTGTTCTGGAAGGAGCGGGCCGGCTCCGATATTCGCCGCCAGGAAGTCAGCAAAGTCGTGATCGAAGCGAAGGTCAGCGAAGCCGTAGTGGCCGAGGATCGCTGGCGCGATTTCTGGCGGATCTGGTGGTCGCGCTTCTTCGTGCAGATCGCTTTTTCGGTATGCCAGAGTTACTTGTTGCTGTTCCTGATCCGCGCACGCCAATTGGCAGATGTCGGAAGCGGCTTGCCGGCCGAAACGGTAGCGGGGCGACTGCTGCTTGTATCGACAAGCCTCTCCCTGCTGGTGGCGGTATTGATCGGCGCGGTGACAGACCGGTTCGGCAGGCGCAAGCTTTTTGTCGTGGCGGCGGGCTTCTTCGTCGCCGCCGGCATGGGATTGATGGCTGCTCAGCCCACGTTGACCGGGTTCGTTCTGGGGCAACTGCTCTACGGCGTCGGCGTCGGCCTCTACTCATCCGCTGAGGTCGCCCTGGCCGCAGAATTGCTGCCAACCCGTTTGCATGCCGCCCGCGATCTTGCTGTGCTCAACATCGGAAATGCCGTTCCGCAAGCGATAGCACCCGCTCTGGCGCTTGCGATTATCGGTAATTACGGAGCGGGCTATTCCGTTCTGTTTGGGGCAGGTTGTCTCTCGGCGATCGTGGGCGGGCTGATTGCGGCTCGGATTCGCACGGCGAAATAGCGGTTGGCATTACCGCGTCGGGGCGCGTGCGCTCAAATTGCAACACCTCGCGCGCCGGTATCGAACAGGCAGTTGAAAGTATTAGAAAAATAACACGATTGACATGTTGCATGCCGTGCTGGATAAAAATTGGAAGCGCTTCCAATGTCATC
>DNFL01000062.1 GCA_003486945.1 Hyphomonas sp.
AACCGCCCCCCGGCAACCGGGTGGATCTTTTTGGCGAGATTCAGGCGGCGCCTGATCGGGGCTTTTCCATGGGCAACCGCGGGGGTTTTTTTCACCGCGAGGCCCAGACGCTGAAACCCCGCCACTGGACGAGCCGCCAGTGGATCATCTGTGTGCTGGATTTCAAGGGGCGCAAACGCACGCTGATGCAACCCGGTCTGTACACGGAGCTTTTCTTTCTGGATGAAGCGACCGCACTGGCGAGCGGGCACCGGCCATGCTTCGAATGCCGGCGCGCGGAGGCGACCGCCTTTCGGGGTGCCCTGGTCTCCGCGGGCAGGCTGGCGCCGGGCGATCTGGTTGCGGCCATCGACGCGCACACAGCGGGCGAGCTGCAGCCCGTGCTACAGGGCGCGGCAGAGCGTGAGACGGTTGACCCCGCTGAACTGCCTGGCGGCGCGTTCTATGCTCATGAAGGGGCGGCCTATCTGAAGACCGCACAGGGCGCGCGGCGATAATCGTTCCAGGGCTATGGCCCCGCCGGGGCGCTGCACGCGGAGGGCCGTCGCCTGACACCGCGCCTGACCTGCGGCGCGCTGCGCGCCGGATACCGCCCCCGCCTGCACGCCTCTGCCGAGACGTGACCCGGCCCACCATTCCGGGTTAGGATGCAGCGGGAGACAGGGGAGTTGCCCGATGGCCGACTATTATTCACTGCCGCCAAAGCAGAAGAAGAAGTTCAACCCCGACTGGCTGGTCCTGCTGTTATTGCTGCTGTTCCTGCTGGGCATTGCGGCCACGCTCTGGTCGCTGCGCCTGCGCCCCGGCGAGATTGGCGAAGGCCCCTATCTGAGGCCGGCAGCGGCGCCTGCGGCACTGGTGCCCGAGCCGGTGGCCGCCGAACCAGTGGTCGAACCGGAGCCGGAACCCGTCATCCTCGAAGCAGAGCCGGAGCCGGAAATCGTTCCGGAACCGGAGCCTGAAGCCGAACCACCGCCGCTCTTCTCCGATGCGCGCTGGCGCGAAACGGCGCGCTTCACCGGCACGGACAGTGAAGGGCGCAGCGCGGAATTCACCGCCTATGTGCTGGTCGGCGACGAGACCTGGACCTTTGCGCGCGCCGATTCGATCTTTGCCGCCGGCCTTGATGCGCCGGTCGAAACCGCTTTCTCGAAGCTCGATCTGGGCGAAGGCATCTGTTCGTTATCGCGCGTGGTCGCCATTGGCGCGGCCTCAGTGGAAGGCACAGCGGCGCAGAACACGTTCCTGTCGCGCGCGCGCGGCCTTGCCCTCAGCAGCGCCATCGGTGCGAACCTGCCCTGTGAGGAAGACGCCGTGCCCGCCGGCATTCTGGACCTTGGCTACAATACCCAGAAAGTGGCCTGCCCTGCCGGCAAGACACTGTGCCCGGAACTCTCCGCGCCGCAGCGCCCCATTGCGATGGTGCTCGCCGTTGCCGATGATCCGGACACGGACATTGGCTCAGCCTTGCAGAACGGCATCAGCATGCATGAAGAAGCCGGCGGCGAAGTGTTGCCGGGCGTGAAGGTAACCGACTACTCGGCCTTCCTGTCCGCCTTCGACCTGCTCTGACGCTGGCCTAGTCGCTCGTCTTTGCATTGCTCTGCCGGACGAGACCGAGCGGCAGGGCGGTTGTTTTCTTGGCGACGCGGATGACGATGCGCGACTGGACATCGGAGACGAGTTTCGAGCCGAGCAGCTTGTCGCGCAGGAAATTGTCATAGGCGTGCATGTCGGTGGTGATGATGTGCATCATGTAGTCAACCGCGCCAGTGACGGTCATGCACTCCACGACCTCCGGCCAGTGCTGCACCAGCGCCTCGAAGGCTTCGAGATTCTCGCGGCTGGGCAGGGAGAGTTTCACACTTGCGATGACTTCAAAATCCAGACCCAGCGCATGATTGTTGATCAGCGTGACCCGGCCGACAATGAAGCCCGCCTCTTCCATACGTTTGATGCGCCGCCAGCAGGGCGACGAGGACAGGCCAACCCGCTCGGCGATTTCGGCCACCGACAGGCTCGCATCTCTCTGAATCAGTTCAAGGATGCGCGCATCCACGCTGTCTAGTTCTTGGGACAATTCACCTACAACCCGCATTATTGTGGAATATTATTCCACAAACTAACAAAAGATGCGCAAGTTAGGCAAGCAATTTCGCGCGTTTTGCCCAATAATCTACCGGGGCTCAGGCGAGGATGCGCCGTTCATGAAACACCGCGAAGTAACGCTGGACGACAAATACGATCTTGTCGAGGGCAAGGCCTATATGACCGGCATCCAGGCGCTGGTCCGCCTGCCGCTGGATCGCAAGCGCCTCGATCGGTCTGCAGGGCAGAATACCGGGGGCTTCATCTCCGGCTATCGCGGCTCGCCGCTCGGCGGATACGACCAGCAGCTGCGCGCGGCGCAGAAATGGCTGGACGCGCACGACATCAAGTTCTGGGAAGGCCTGAACGAAGACCTTGGCGCCACCGCCGTGTGGGGAAGCCAGCAGCTCGGTCTGTTTCCGGGCGCGAAGTTCGATGGCCTGTTCGGCATCTGGTATGGCAAGGCGCCAGGCGTCGACCGCACAGGCGACGTGTTCAAGCATGCCAACGCAGCTGGCACCTCGAAACTGGGCGGTGTGCTGGCGGTGGTCGGCGACGATCACAACTGCAAATCCTCCACCCTGCCCTCGCAATCCGAATACGCGATGATGGATGCCGAGATACCGGTGCTGAACCCGGCCTCGATCCAGGACGTGCTCGATTATGGCATCCATGGCTGGGAAATCAGCCGCTTCTCCGGCGCCTGGACCGGCCTCGTGGCGCTCGCCGATACGATGGATTCCGGATCGGTCGTCGATGTCAGCCTTAATCGCTTTGCCCTCCAGCGCCCGGCTTTCGCGCTGCCGGAAGACGGCGTGCACATGCGCCGGGGCGATGTGCCGCTGAACAAGGAAGCGCGCCTGCGCCAGGTAAAGCTGCCGGCGGCGCAAGCCTATGTCCGCGCCAACCGGCTGGACCATGTGATCCTGCCTTCGCCGCGCCCGCGCCTAGGCCTGATCGTGACCGGGCAGGCCGCGCGCGATGTGTTCGAAGCGCTCGCCGCGCTCGGCCTCTCGCCGGAAGAGGCGGGCAGCCTTGGCCTCACCATCTACAAGGTGGCCATGCCCTGGCCGCTGGAGCCGCAGGGCGTGCGGGAATTCTGTGCGGGGCTGGAGCGCGTCATCGTCATCGAGCACAAGCGTGCGCTGATCGAGAGCCAGTTGAAGGCAGCGCTATATGACCTGCCGGACAGCCGCCGTCCGGTGATCGAGGGCAAGAAGGATGCGAGCGGCGCGCCGCTCTTGTCCGACATTGCCTCGCTGACCATTCCGGAGATCGCCCGCGCGCTGATGCATGCCTTGCCGTCGGGCTGGGACACGTCGCGCGCTGCGGCCTATTTCGACCGCGTAGGCCGGGCCGGGGAAGCGGCGCGCTCGAATGCGTCGCCGACCGTCCGCACACCGCATTTCTGCTCGGGTTGTCCCCACAATACCTCAACCGTGGTGCCGGACGGCAGCCGCGCACTGGCCGGAATCGGTTGCCATTACATGGCGAACTTCATGCCGGACCGGAAAACCGACATGACCAGCCAGATGGGCGGCGAAGGCATTGCCTGGGTCGGCCAGCATTGGGCGACCGACGAGAACCATGTGTTCGTCAATCTCGGCGACGGCACCTATTCGCACTCGGGAAGCCTTGCCATCCGCGCCGCAGTCACCTCCGGCGCGAACATGACCTATAAGATCCTCTACAATGACGCCGTCGCGATGACGGGCGGCCAGCATGTCGAGTCCGGCCAGACGCCGGCGATGATCGCGCAGCAGGTGGAAGCCGAGGGCGTGAAGACCATCCGTATCGTGACGGAAGACCCGACCCGCTATGCCAGTGTGCAGGACCTTCCGCGCAGCGTGAAGATTTTCCACCGCGATCATCTGGAAGAAGTGCAGACCGAACTGCGCCAGACGCCAGGCGTGACGGTCATCATCTATGACCAGATGTGCGCGACTGAAAAACGCCGCCGTTCCAAACGCGGCATGATCAAGCCGGACCGTGTGCGGACGATCATCAATACCGAAGTCTGCGAAGGCTGCGGCGACTGTTCGCTGAAATCGAACTGCCTGTCGGTGGAGCCGGTGGAGACCGAACTCGGCCGCAAGCGCCGCATCAACCAGTCGACCTGCAATACGGATCTTTCCTGCGTCAAGGGCTTCTGCCCGAGCTTCGTGACCATCCAGGATGGCGAGCCCGCCTGGGAAGACCAGCCGCGTCAGGATTTCAACGCCGACGGCCTGCCCCTGCCCGAGACGCCAAGCCTTGCCGAGCCATGGAACGTGCTGTTCACCGGCGTTGGCGGCACGGGCGTCACGACGGTGGCCGCCGTGTTGGCGATGGCCGCGCATGTTGATGGCCATGCCGCCTCATCGCTCGACATGACCGGCCTTGCGCAGAAAGGCGGGCCGGTGCTGTCGCACATCCGCTTTGCACGCGAGCCGGAAGCGATCTCGACGGGCCGCGTGCCGCCCGCGAGCGCGGATTTGATCATCGCGTGCGACCTCGTCGTGGCAGCCGGCGGCGACGCGCTGAACCTGATGGATACAGCCCGCACGGCCGCCTATGCGAACTCGGACGTGACGCCGACTTCCGAATTCATCCGCAACCGGTCGAAGCGCTTCGAGAGCGATTTGCTCTCCGCTCGCGTGAAGCGGCAGGCGGCAGAGTTCGAAGGCATCGATGCCGAAGCGCTTGCGGTCGGCTACCTGCATGACGCGATCTATACCAACATGATCATGGCCGGCTATTCCTGGCAGAAGGGCAAGTTGCCGGTTTCGCTGCGCGGCCTTTACCGCGCCGTTCGCCTCAACGGCACCAAGGTCGAAGACAACATGGCGGCTTTCAATATCGGCCGTATTGCGGCTGCCGCTCCGGAACGCCTTGCGCCGCAAAGCGATCCGCGCGGCGAGGCCCAGCCGAAGACGCTGGACGCGCTTATAGAGGACCGCGCCACGCGCCTCACCGCCTACCAGAACGCTGCCTATGCCGACAGCTACCGCGAGATCGTCGCTGAAGTGCGCCTTGCCGAGGATGCCAAAGGGCTCGGCGAGGCGCTGACGCGGGCGGTGGCGACCTATGCCTACAAGCTGATGGCCTACAAGGATGAGTATGAAGTTGCCCGTCTGTACACGGATGGGACGTTTGCCCGGCAGCTGGCCAGCCAGTTCAAGGGCGGCAAGCTGCGCTTCTGGCTCGCCCCGCCGATCATCGCCAAGAAGGATGCAAGCGGGCATCTCGTGAAGAAGCATTTCGGCGCCTGGATGATGACAGGTTTCCATGTTCTGGCGAAGCTGAAGGGCCTGCGCGGCACGAAGCTCGATATTTTCGGCTATACTGAAGAGCGCCGGATGGAGCGCGATCTGCGCGACACCTATCTTGCCAACATGCGCCGCATCTCCGGCGAACTGACGGCCACCAACCATGCCCTCGCCATCGAGATCGCCCGCGTGCCGGACGAGATCCGCGGCTACGGCCATGTGAAGGAGGCAGCCGTAGTGAAAGCGAAGGCGCACGAAATCGAGCTCTGGGCCGGCTGGCCTGAAGGCAAGCTGCCGAAGGCGAAAGCAACGCTGATCGCAGCTGCAAAGTAGAGTTGGTACCCCACCCTCCCGGGCACTGACCGCCCCGGCACGCGCGCCCGCGCTGCCGGGGCGTTTTTGTGTGCGGCGTCAGCCGATCGGCGAGACCTCAACGTCGAGGATCTTGCCGTTCTTGCTCATCTTTTCGATTTCGCGCTCGACATGTTTCGCCTTCACTTCGCGCGTTTCTGTGCGGGTGCCCTTTCCCTTTTTGTAGGTGACCTCGAGGCGGACCATATCGTCCGGCCCATCGAGCGCGTCTCCGGTCACACGCACGGCGTAGCCCCCCATATTGACGGCGCCTTCCAGCGCATCGCCCGCGAGGCTGACGGGCACGGTGACGATCTTCGACGCAAGGCAACCGCTGAGCGGCAGGGTGAGAGCAACAGCGGCAACAACGAGCATGCGCATGAGCAGGAAGCCTCCTTGGGGTGGCCTCTTATACGCCGGTTGCGCGTTACTTTCTTCTTACCGTTCAGCCACGCGCCAGCGCGTCGTCGATCAGCTTTGCTGTCTCGGCGACGCCGTAGAGCGCTGCGAAGCTGCCGAAGCGGGGCCCCTGCTCCTGGCCGAGGAGAACTTCATAGAGCGCCTTGAACCAGTCGCGCAGGTTTTCGAACCCGTGATCCTTGCCGACGGCGAAAGTCAGCGTCTGCAGGTTTTCGCCCGTGGGCTCCTCCGCGAAGACCTTGAAGCGCGCAGAGAGGTCCACCATCGCGGCGCGTTCCTGATCCGTCGGTGCGCGGAAGGTTTTCGCGGGCAGAATGAAGTCGCGGTAGTAGCGCATTGCGTAACCGGCGAGATCGTTGAGCAGCGGATGGGTTTTCGGCGAGGCACCCGGCGCATAGCGCGTGATATAGGCCCAGAGCTGAGACACATCGGTCGGGTTTGCCACCGCAACGAGGTTCATCAGGAGCGCAAATGAAACCGGGCTCGACCATTGCGGCGGGCGGCCGGAATGGATGTGCCAGACGGGATTCTCCAGCTGCGCGGCGGCCTCTTCCTGCGGGAACTTCTCGAGGAAGGTAAGGTATTCATCCACGGCCTTCGGGATCACGTCGAAATGCAGCTTCTTCGCGACGCGCGGCTTCTGGAACTGGTAAAGTGCAAGGCTCTCGTCCGGCGCATAGGCCAGCCATTGCTCGACCGAGATGCCATTGCCCTTGGTCTTGGAAATCTTCTCGCCTTTCTCGTCCAAAAACAGTTCGTACACGTACTGTTCCGGCGGACGGGCACCGAGAATACGGCAGATTTTCGAATAGATTGGCGCGTTCGCCTGATGGTCCTTGCCGAACATTTCGAAGTCGACGCCGAGCGCGGCCCAGCGCATACCAAAATCCGGCTTCCACTGCATCTTCACCGCGCCGCCGATGACAGGAAGCGTCACGTCCGTGCCGTCTTCATCCGTGAACGTCACTTCGCCTTTGGCCGCGTCCACCTTCTTCATCGGCACATACAGCACGCGCCCCGTGCTCGGGCTGATCGGCAGGAAAGGCGAATAGGTCGCGCGCCGCTCCTCGCCGAGCGTCGGCAGCATCACGTCCATGATCGCCTGATATTTCTCCGCCGCACGCAGCAGCATCGCGTCGAAACGGCCGGACTTGTAGCAATCCGTCGCTGAGAGGAATTCATACTTGAAACCGAACTGGTCGAGGAAGGCGCAGAGACGCGCGTTCATGTGCCGGCCATAGGATGCGTGCGTACCGAACGGGTCAGGCACCACGGTCAGCGGCATCTGCAGGTATTGTTCCAGCGATTTCGGGTTCGGCACCGTGTCCGGAATCTTCCGCATGCCGTCCATATCGTCGGAAACGCAGATGAGGCGCGTGGCATATTTGCCCGCGGTGAGCACTTCGAAGGCATGGCGCACCATCGTCGTGCGCACCACTTCGCCAAACGTGCCGATATGCGGCAGGCCCGAGGGCCCGTAGCCGGTCTCGAAGATCACCGGCGCATCGGCGGCCCGCTCGCCGGCCTTCACCTGCTCCGCCACCCGTTTCTCCAGCGCGCGCGCCAGCTCGAAAGGCCAGGCCTTGGCGGATTGGGCGAGGGTTGAAAGGTCGGTCATCGGAGGTTCTGCCGGCTGGATCAGGGTTAAGGCGCGGACCTAGAGGCGCCGAAGGGGGGCGTCAAGCGAAGCGGGAATTCTGTGTTCAAAATGTTCGACATGTTATATTTGACGTACCCAATGAATAAGAATCGTTGTAAACCTTGGCGCAACTCATCGCGGAGAGCGCCAGTGATTAGAATACACCTGCCGTACTTGTTTGAGTTGGCCGCAGCGCTTGAGCCGCTTGAGAACCTCAAGCAGTCCCGCATCAATGACAATTATCCGCTCTGGAGAGCAGAGAGTGCGCTTCGCCAACTTCTGACCAACAGCGTTTATTCGTCGGAGCTGCGGAACTGCGTGCAGCAAGGAAATCGACTGCTTGAACTTATGAACGAGCAGATTGAAAAATCTGCCAAGAATGTTGACGCAGAAATCAGCTTTGTTGATTGCCGCCTAATCGGCTTGAACTACGAGCAGTTCAAAACCGTTTTTGTTTCAGAAATTGGGGTTTGGCCTTCGTACTTTGTCAACAGGAAAGGCGGCTACGACACGCTAACTCTATTAGACGCAGGTGAAACTCTCTTTCCCGAAACGCTTTTTCAGAAAGTGCCTGAGGCTATTTTTGACGCTCGCGAGGCGTCGAAAGCATTGGCGTTTGAGTGCTGCACGGCAGCTGGATTTCATGTCTACCGGTGCCTGGAAAGTGTGTTGAGAAGATACTGGAAAGAGGTTTCTGGAGGCTCCCCAGATCCAAAGGTTAGAAGCATTGGCGTTTATGTCAGGGCGCTAGAAAAAGGAAAATTTGGAGACCCCAAAGTCGTCAGCGCTCTTGATCAGATAAATAATCTGCACCGCAACCCGCTCATTCATCCGGAAGTGGCTCTGAACATGAATGAGACGATCGATAGCTTTGGAATGGTGCGGAGCGCTATCGGGGCAATGCTACAAGCATTGCCGGATGCGCCATCCACCACATATACGCCGACGCCATGATGCTAAGCGTACTACTTTTTGACTTTCATCGCGGCCCTTACCGCTTTGAGAAGCTCAAGTTTTTGAATGTAGTGCGCATCAAGCTCTCCAATCTTCGGAGTAAGACCACCGTCTCTTGGCTCGAAAAACCGTTCCGACCATGGTAGCCAAAGGATATTTCCAAGATCAAACCGGGTCGCTTGAGGCAGTCGGAACTGATTTAGAGCCCTGATATTCTGGATTATCAGGTGGGTTTTGCTTACTGGATTATCTAACTTCAAGTTCGAAGTGCCATATGCACACTGAAGAGTGGCGAACGGCGGCTTATGTTTGTCATTGAGCGCTGTAGCCAGCACAAGGGCGGGTCTTGGCTTGGGGCCAGGCTTGCCTACTTCCTCTGGGAAGCGAGTCCAAACAATCGAGCCGTAGCCCGGCGCATCTTCAATCGGAAGAAACGGCTCGATTGCCAATTACCAAGGCTCTCCAGAAACGATCTTGCGATCATTTGCTTGGAACTCTTCGGTGAGCTTTTTTAAGGCTTCCCAATGCTCGGTGGTCAGCTCATCCGAATAGTCCGCCATAGGCGGTTGCGGGAAGCTGGCGGCATTCCAGTCGGTTTTCGGTGTGTTGGTCATAGTTCCCCTCATTCCCCGAACGTAGAGCTGTCGGGAGAGCTGCAGGCAACCCATGTGCGTTGAAAAATCATTCGTGTTCCCATTGGGCCACACATATTGCGGCCTGCTGCCTGTATCAACGCGACAAAGCACCCTTCAGTGCTCACGAATGTGAGAGAGAGAGATTGAAAAACGATAAAGTCAATCGTTAACGCAGAGTTAACGCCAAAATTTTTCAACTAGGGTTTCCCGGGTCGGTTCAGTACCCGCTTAACAGCCCGCTCAAACGCCGCCTTGTCCTCGCCGGCCTCTACCTCCCTTGCGGTATCGAGAAACCTCTCGCGCTGAGGCTTTTCGCCCTTCTGCTTTGGCTTTTTGGCGGGCATTTCTACCGTCCTGAACGAGCTGTTTCATAGGTGAGTCTCTTGCCTTGGATACCACACACGATGGCATCGGCGCGAGCCTTGTCATCCACGCCCAGCGCGATGCGGTTGTTATAGCGGAAATCGAACTCAGCGAGGTAGCGGTGCAAGTGCTGCTTGCCGCAATGCTGGTAGGTGCCTTTCATGCCGCGCTTGAACACCGAGAAATAGTTCTCGACGGTGTTGGTGTGGATCGCCGGATCAGCGGCGCTGACATACTCGCCCGAGCCGTGGTGCACGGATTTGTGCGAACCGTAGTGGTAGCCGATACCGAGATAGTGACGGGCCTCATCGGTCAGGATGCGGGCCTCTTTCGAAACGTTTTCCCTGACGATGGGCCAGATGGTTTTCTTGTCGAGAGTGTCCACGACAACCGAGCGGGCTTGCTTGGTTTCACGATCCACAAGGGACAGGACCTTCATTTTGTGGTGATAGCTGCTGCGCTTCTCTGCGCCCGGCTCGGTGCCGAAGAAAGTCTCATCGACTTCAACGTCGCCGCCACCGCCGCCCATTGGGGCAAGGCCGCCAGTGCGCATGGCTTCGCGGATGCGGTGACCCATGAACCAAGCGGTTTTCAGGGTGACGCCAAGGGTGCGGTGAAGCTGGTTTGCGCTGATACCCTTCTTGCTGGACGCAATGAGGAAGATCGCCTGTAGCCAGAGGTGCAGCTTCACCTTGGAGTCGTGAAAGATGGTGCCGATCTTCACGGTGAATGGCTTGCGGCAGGCGTAGCACTTGTAGACGCCAATCCTGGTGCTTTCGCCGCCCAGCTTGCCGGACTTGCCCACAACGCCGCAGTGCGGGCACACTCGGCCATCCGCCCAGACGCGGGACTCAACGAAGGCATAAGCGGCTTCTTCATCGTGGAAGTGCGGGGAATTGAGGTACGACATGGGGAACTCCTATGCCGTCAATGTACTAGTTTGGCATGGGTACGTCAAGTATAATATGTCGAAAATGTTTGACATGTCAAAAATGTTAGACTACGTGTCAGAGTACAAAATCTTTGACACGTCAGGAGTTCGCCATGTCCATGTTGACCGCATTCCGGAACACGCCGTTCCGCGAGAAGACTGCCTGGGTGATGGCGGCGATCCTGATCGCGGGCGCCGTCTTTTATTTCCAGATGGTCGCCGGGGCCTCTGAGGCCATCGGCCGGACGGCGCCGCCGGTAGTCGGCTTTGTCATCGCCTATGTCGTAGTGATCGTGATCGCCTCGGTTATCGCCATGACGGCGCTCGGTGCCACTTCCCCGCGCGAGGCAGAGGCGCCGGCAGACGAGCGTGAGCGGCAGGTGGCGGACCGCGCGGCACACTGGGCGGGCTATGTGCTGGCCGTGCTGCTGCTGGGCGCGCTCTGGCATTATTCGGTGAACCAGGACGGGCACATGCTGTTCCATCTCGGCTTTCTCAGCCTGATGGTAGGTCAGATAGCTGAATACATTTTTCAGATTTACCTATTTCGCCGCGGGGTGTGAGCCATGGCCAAGGCCCCGCCCATCACGAATCGCATCCGGGAACTGCGCGAGGCGCATGATGGCATGAGCCAGTCTGCCCTCGCCGAAGCCATTGGCGTAACCCGGCAGACGGTGATCGCCATCGAGCTGGGCAAGTACTCGCCCTCGCTGGAGAGCGCGTTCCGCATTGCCCGGGTGTTTGACACGGATATTGAAGCGGTTTTCGGCTGGGAAAGCCCGCCGCGCAGGACGTGACCATGCCTGACTTGGCCTGCGACGGCCGGGCGCAGCCTGGCCCGCAAGATGCAGATTGACACTCATTCGCAACTGCTGCAAATGGTTCTCATGATCATCTGCGTCTGCAACCGCATTAACTGCCGCTCGGTCCGTGAGGCCGTGGACGCAGGCGCGCGCAGCCCGAAAGCCGTGCAGGCCCATCATGGCTGCAAGTTCAATTGCGGGAAGTGCTCGCAGTCGATCGGCGAAATGATCTCAGAGCAGATGGACCGCTGCGTTCCGTCCTTGCCGATCCTGGCGGCTGAGTGATTTGGCGCCTTTGGCGCAAACTCCTGCAATTTCAACCGCTTCACCGGCCTCAGCGTACGGCCCGTTCCGGCTATTGCAATTGTATCGCACTTGCATATGCAGTTGATTTTATTGGATTTTTTATTGCGCCCCCGGCCCAATTCGCCTACAAGGATAGGTAAATCTCCCTACCCCTCCCAGACGCGAAGGAGCCGCCCATGCAAGGCGACAAGAAAGTCATCGAATACCTGAACCTCGCCCTGAAGAACGAGCTGACCGCGATCAACCAGTATTTCCTGCACTCGCGCATGCTGAAGGAATGGGGCGTCTCGAAGCTCAGCAAGAAGGAGCATGAGGAATCGATCGAGGAGATGCATCATGCCGACTGGCTGATCGAGCGCGTCCTCTTCCTTGGCGGCCTGCCCAACCTGCAGGACCTCGGCAAGCTGCATATCGGCGAGAGCGTGCAGGAAATCCTCGAGTGCGACCTGAAGCTGGAGAACATCGCCATCCCGGTTTTGCGTGATGCGATGGAGCATTGCGAGAAGGTGCGCGACTATGTGAGCCGCGACCTGTTCGGCAAGATCCTCCACAATGAGGAAGAGCATGTCGACTATATCGAGAAGCAGTTCGCGCTGATCGAACGCATCGGCATCGAGCGCTACACGCTGCTGCAGTCGGAAGCGAACGAATAGAATTTCAATTGCCCGCGGCCGGCCCGAAGCCGGTCATTGTGCAGACACGATTGACGGAAGATAGTGACGGCGATGCGGCAGAACCGCGTCGCCGTTTTTCTTGATACAGGGGACTTCCTTGAAACGCTCAATCCTGTCGCGCGTCGCTGGCGGCGCGCTCGCCCTCACGACGGCTGCAAGCCCGCTGCCCGCCTTTGCGCAAGCCGCGCCTGACTTCCAGTCCGAAGCTTTCACCACACCTTACTGGACGCGCGTGCCGGTGATCGAAGTGCTCGGCCGCGCCGACATGCAGGTCGCGCCGAACCGTGCCTCCTTCTCTGTCACCTATCTGGAGACGGACAAGGATTCGAAGAAGGCGATGCAGCTTGCCGTAGAGCGCGGGCGCCTCGCCTATGACACGATCAAGAAGGCGGCCGGCAAGGACTCCATCGTTCAGTCCTCCGTCAATGTCACGGCGCTGTATGAACAGTACAAGGACAAGGACGGAAACCGCATCGACAATGAGCGGTCCGACAAGATCCGCGCCTATGAGGCGCGCGTGACGCTGACTGTAACGGTGGAAGATGTGTCGAAAGCCGGCACCGCGCGCGCCGGCGCGCTCGCGCTCGGCCCGGAAAACTCGACAGCCCTGTCCACCTATCTAGAACGCACGACGGAGCTGAACCGCAACGCTTATGAAGCCGCCGTGAAAGACGGCGCTGCGCGCGCGAAGGCCACCGCTGCGGCCAGCGGCGGTAAGCTCGGCAAGCTGATGGTTGTGCAGGAAGGCAATGGCCCCTGCCTCGGCTCCTGGTCGTCGATGGCTGGCAGCGATTACGATTATTACCGCGCCGCGCCCGCGTACGCACCGCCTCCGCCACCTCCTCCGCCATCACCTGTGGCCTCAGGCATGGTTGGCGGAAAAACAGTGACGATCACGCAGGCAGACATTGACTCGCTGAACCTGCCTTCAGACGACCGGAAACAGTCTGTTTCTTCCAGCGTCTGCATGATTTACCAGATCGAGCGGTAATATCCGTCTACGGATTAACCCGAATTTCCGGGCAAAAAAAGGGTTGATCCACAGGACAAACTGGCGTCTTACGGGGAGGCGGAGCCATGGCTTCGCCTCCCAACGCATTGTCATGTCCTCATTGTAGGGCAAAGGCATCAAAACCAGAAAAGGAAAAACCCAATGGCGAAAGCGCCCAGTGCGAAGGAACTGCTTGTCGAAAAGTATGTTGCTGACCTTAAAGAGAAAGTGGGCGAAGCGCGCCCGGACCTGGCCCTGCTTGATGCCTGCGTGAAGGCATGCGGCCCGTCGAACTACAAACCTGACTCGGCAACGGTCGCCGCTTCCGACAAGAGTGAGATCGAACGTGTGCGGACGAGCTTCATCATGAAGAAGCTGGGCGTTGCAGACGAAGACAGGGGCAATGCCGCCATCAAGGCTGCGGTTGAAAAATATGGCCGCGCTGTTCGCGCCAAGCATCGCCCGGTTGTCTATTACCTGATTACCAAGGAGCTGCGCAAAGCTGCGGCCCTAAAGGCCTGATCCTTCCAGGATTGATCGGAAACAAAAACCGCCGCCCCGGATGCCGGGAGCGGCGGTTTTCTTTTGGACAGAGATTAGCGCCGGGCGTCGCGCTTTG
>DNFL01000295.1 GCA_003486945.1 Hyphomonas sp.
CACGGCGCTCTCCCGATCTATCCAGTAAAGCACAGGGGTGCGGCTGATTACCAGATCGCTGATTCAGCCGAAAAGGGCGGCAGGTGTGGCAGGCGCCGAATCCCCGCCCGCCCCGCTCGACTAAGAATGCTCGCAATCCCGCCTCCAGATCATCAGCCAGACGCGAAGCAGCGCCGCCTGCATCAATCGTCCGTGAGAGCATCCGGACAGGATCATCGCCGATAAACTCCATCCCTGAAGGTGTGACTTCAAGCATGATCGATCGGCCGTCCCGGGCGTTCGCCTTGCGCTCTATCATCCCCTTCGCCTCCAGCGCAAGCAGGGTTTGCGAAACCGTTCCACGTGTGGAGCCGAGATATTCGGCAAGTGCAGCCGGCGTGCGTGAAAACCGGTTGGCTCGGGCAAGGTAGCGCAGTGCTTCCGCCTGGGCGGGGTTGAGCCCGGCCGCATGATCACCAGCACGCAGCAATCGCCCGAGCCGCTCAATCAGGTGGGCTGCGCGCAAGCCGGAAGAATTTGGTAGCGAGTCGATCTTTTTCATTGACGCCATCTGAGCCTATTAGTATTGAGTCGATACTACCAAGTTTTCCGCATCCTCGCAAGGAGACCTACATGACAGCCATCCCCGGCTATCGCCTGAACGACCCGACTCTGCCGCCTTCGCCTGTTTCACCTCAGGACTTCGAGGAACTGAAAGCCTCATTGCTGTTCGGGCCGGCCGATGTCGCGGCGCTGAGACGCGCCCATGAGGTTCTGGCCCCGCAGGTCGAGGCGATCCTTGATGTCTGGTACGGCTTCGTCGGCAGCAATCCCCATTTGCTGCGCTACTTCTCCACTGAAACCGGCGAGCCCGTCGGCCCTTATCTGGATGCCGTTCGCAAACGGTTCGGCCAGTGGATCCTTGATACCTGCAGAGCAGACTACGACGCGGCCTGGCTCGCCTGGCAGGATGAAATCGGCAGGCGTCATCACCGTATCGGCAAGAACAAGACAGACGGTGTCAGAGCCGCGCCGCATATCCCCATGAGTCAGCTGCTCGCGCTCGCTATCCCGATTTCGGTCACGGTCAGGCCGTTCCTCGTAAAGTCTGGCAACTCACCAGACGATGTAGACGCCATGCATGCAGCCTGGACGAAGTCCGTCTGGCTGCACGCCATCCTCTGGGCGCGACCTTACGCAATTGCCGGCGACTTCTAAGTTTTAAATCGAAGCACAACCATCAGGGAAAAGATCATATGCGTTTGTCGTCACTCCTACTTTTTAGCACGTTCGCGAGCTTTAGCACGGCTTGTTCAGTCGCTGGGCACGGCCACCATGTTCATGAAAACAAGGACGGCGAGATACACGACGAAGCCGATGCGACGATGGCCGACTTCGATATCGTGCATGCCCGCGTCACCCGGGACTCGAATGCTCTCGTCTTTCACATGCATGTGTCGGGAAAAGCAGGCGATACCCGCCCGACAGCGCGTGGAACGCTCGCTTCTGCCGAGGTCTTCTCATACGTCTGGCCGACATCGCTGGACTCATCGGTAGTCGGGTTCGAGGCTGATCAGGGAATACTGGCATTCGCCGTCACAGCCCATCCGGACTTCGACGACACGCCCCTCTATGATGAAGACGGAAACGGCAACAAAGATGATGATGGCTATCTTTGGCACAGCCACTGGGTCGTGCTGGTGCCGGATGATGCTTGCGGGCCAGGAGCGCTCAAAGTCAAAGACATCCCTCCAGGGCAGAGCCCCCGCGTCCCACCGACTTGGCCAGGCTTGCCTATCCTTATCGACAGTCCCGACATTCCAGTGACCATGGATGCAGCCGCCGTTGCTGTACGGGTGCCGTTTGCCGACGCATCCGAACTGAAAGATGTCCGGTTTGATGCGGTGACTGCTGGTTTGCAGGTCAATGCCAATGTGCATGCGCCCTTGCTTTGTGTGCGCGATGTCTTCGACATCGCCTCCAATGACCTTAGCCTGCCCGGTCGCGTGCGATGACGGGCGAGGCCTTTTCATTGCGCACGCCGAATCCGACTTCAGGCTTCGAACTCGCCATTCGGCTGGCCCGGCTGGCGGTGAAGACTACCCAGCCAGACGCGGACATTCGCAGATCCCTTCGAGCTGACTACGACCAGAATGCCGGGCTGCTAATCGAGATCAGCCACATCGTTGCAGTGCATTTCAACACGATAGCTGCTGCCAACGCATACTGGCTCGATCCGGAGTTGGCGCAATGATCGAACCGACACCCGCACCTGAGTGGATAATCGCCCAGTGGCTGAACACGAGCGCACCTCTCTCCGTTGAAGTACTGAGAGGGAAGGTTATCCTCGCGGTCGCGTTTCAGATGCTCTGTCCGGGCTGCGTGAGCCAGGGTCTGCCGCAGGTCCAGCGGGCACGCGCAACCTTTGCCCCGGACGACCTCGCCGTGATCGGTCTGCACACGGTGTTCGAACACCATGCGGCGATGACGCCGTTGTCGCTCAAGGCTTTTCTGCATGAGTACCGCATTGGTTTTCCGGTCGGTGTTGACCAGCCTGATGGCTCGGGCGGACCGCCGCTCACCATGCGCGCTTATGAAATGCGCGGCACGCCGACAACGCTGTTGATTGATCGCCAGGGTCGTCTGAGGACACATGCTTTCGGTCACCTGCCCGACCTGCAGCTCGGTGCAGAACTGGCCACACTGATCGGCGAGCGCCCGCTCGGGAGCACGCGACCCAGCGGAGAGCCCGGCGGCGTGTGCACGCCTGAAGGTTGCTCATGACCGGCGCGCCCGCGCCTTGTCCCGCGGCGCTGCTCGATCGCATGAGGGATGAGGTTCGGCGCTCTGGCTTCACATTCGTGAACGGGGAGGCGACGAAGTTGCTGCTCACAAGTGAATCAATTGAAAGCTGGGACGCCTTCGCGGAAAGCTGGGATGGGCTGGGGGCGGACCAATATATGGCGGGCGGCGGAAGCTATCGCCGCCGCTGCCATGCGGTGTTTTCATTGCGCCCGGGCGTTCTGCTACGGCGGGAACATCAACATGGGTGTTCCGTCGTTGAGTTGCACAATCGCCACCGGCCTCACTCGACCCTTGGCAAGGCTACGCCCAACGAGGCATACGAGGACGAAATCGAACAGAAGAAAGCGGCCTGATCAACAACCCGGATATACCTTAGAAGGACCGGAAATCTGTGCAGGAAAGCAGGGCCAGCTCAGTCTACACCGGTCGCGGACAAAGCATCCTGCTCGAACGTGAGAAAATCAAAAGGAGGACGATGAAATTGCGGCGCTTGCGGCAAGCAGGGTCCGCTGCTTAGTTCAAACCCAGATGTGCCAGACCCTCCTTAAGTTAGGCGGCCTGATGTCTCAAAGTACCTGACTGCGGACAGCGGTGAATATCGATTTAGCCTAGACGATTTATCAGGTCAGCCTTCTTCCGAAAGACCTTGTGCTTGGAAACGAAAAAGAACCCGGACAAAACTGTCACCTCGACCGGCGCGCATTTTTGGCCCTTCCCGGTTTGGCTCGGCGCTTTCTACAGCGTCTGGCTATTGCTTATGGTCAATCTCGACGCCTGGTCGCAGGTCGCATCAAATTGGGGAATAGCCGTGGCGATGGCCTTCGGGTCTTACTTTGCTGGCTCCACGCCCATGGGGGGCGGCACAGTCGGATTTCCTGTGCTCACCTTACTGTTCGACCATCCGGCTTCTCTGGGCCGAGACTTCGGCCTTGCGGTACAGTCAATCGGCATGGTTTCGGCGAGCGTTTTCATATTTGTCCGGCGTCGTCCGGTAGACTGGTCCCTTTTGGGCCCTGCGCTTATCGGCTCAGCGGTGGGAACTCCTATTGGCTCGGCCTTCGTTGCCCCGCATATTCCGGACCTTGCCGTGAAGCTCATCTTCGCCGTGACCTGGGCGGCGTTTGGCATCATTCACTGGCTAAAGATTGAAGCGATCGTTCGTCCGGAGGGGCCACGTGTCCCCCATGACCGTCTCGATCGCCCGCTTGGATTACTCGTTGGTGTCGCTGGTGGCATGCTCGCCGCCGTAACGGGTGTCGGTATAGATATGATGATCTACGCGCTGCTCGTGCTGTTCTACAGATGTGATCTGAAGGTCGCTATACCGACTTCCGTGATCCTTATGGCCTTCACCTCTGTGATTGGTATTCTCAGCAACATCGGCCTGTCTGTTTTCGCTCCCAAACAATACATGGTCGATATCAATGTCCTCTGGAACTGGCTTGCCGCCGCCCCAGTCGTGGCGCTCGGTGCACCGCTTGGCGCCATTGTTATCGAGCGGCTCCCACGCGCGCCGACGCTCCTGATCGTGTCAACGCTTTGCGTCGCTCAACTGGTCTGGATGCTTATCGATCAGAGCGTAATGGGCTGGCAACTCGCGCTGACCCTAGTTGCGCTCGGTGCGATCAGCGTTCTGTTTCTCCACCTCTTCCACCTCGGGCATCACAACCATTTTGCCATTGCCGGTGACAAACCTGCGGCTTCGGACAAGGTTGCAAAGTGAGTTGGACACTCGAAGCCGATCTGAGAGCCGCAGGCAATTCTGCGCATTTGGCTTGCGGGCCCGCATCAAAGAACAATTCGGGACGTGCCTTGTTTCCGGCGTCACGAGCCGGTAGTCCGAAATCTGCGCTTGCTGGCGCAACCCTATCCGAGTGCAAATCCAGCCAAGTCGTATCCACTGATTTCACACCTCGTGCATTGCCCAGACGCGCAGGAAATTGCCTCCAAGGAAGGCGGCCAGTTCCACCTCGGTCATTCCCTTGCGCGAAAGAAGCGCCACGAGATCCGGCAGACGGCGATAGTCATCAAAGACGGGCTTGTAGTTTGCATCAATATCCGTTCCCAGACCCACATGCTTGCTGCCGAGAAGATCCACAAGTTCGATTATCCGATCGGCAAACCCGGCCATATCCTGAATTTCGATACCAGCCGGCCATGCGCCGAATACCCCGCCTGCCTCAGCACCAGCCTTTGCAAGTTCCAGAGAGATAAAACGGGGATGGTAAGAATGTGCTGTGCTTATGTGCGTGTGCGAAAAGAGAACCGGTCGTGTACTGACTTCCAGCGCCCTGAAAGCCCCAGCCTCTGACATATGAGACAGGTCAATCATCATGCCCAGCCGGTTCATTTCTCTGACAATGGCGTCGCCCTGAAGTGTCAGTCCATTGTGTAACGGAACATTGGTCATGGCGTCCGCGATCTCGTTTGTCCTGTAGTGCACAAGAGTGATTGACCGCACGCCATCCTGATAGGCTTCGTTGAGACGCTCGATCGATCCTTCAAGGAAGTCACCTCCCTCGACAGTCCAGATCGCCCCGGGAGTTCGGGATTGCCGCGCGGCTTCGATCGATTCGGAAGAGAGCATTTCGGTAACGGAATTGCGTGCGGCAAGCTTTTTCAGGTTCCCTATCTGGATCTTGTAGCTCGCCCATGCTTCACCTTCACCGAATGCGCGGCGAGCCGTAATTCCAGTTTGGTTCGACAGGGCAAGGACATTGAAGTCGGATACGGCGGCGAAACAGGCCGCCGCCAGCCCCCCTTTCCTCATGTCCGCAATAGCGCGACCTTCAAAGCCCGACTGAGCCTGATAGACCCGCAGAAGGGCGGGCAATCCGCTGGCGTCCCGAGCGAAGGTCCGACCCGGATGGGCATGAATATCGATCGCAGGATACTTCTCGAGAAGGGCAACTCCATGTGCCCGCTCTTCCGCCGTCACTTCAAAGCCCATGGGCGGCGGGGCCGGGCGCGCCCGCAGCCAGTAAGCTCCATAGGCAGCCCCCGCTCCGGCGGCGAGCCCGCCTCCGACCAGTGCCCGTCGTGTCATGCGATTCATGTTTCGTACCCGTATCAACTGGAAAATGTCCAAACGAACATTACCGCAACCAATGTTTCAATTTGCACACACTCATATATTGGTCAAACCAATTTACAGATCTGAGATGTCGACAAGTACCCTATTGGTGGTCATCTTTTTCCAGATAATGCATCCTTACGCGACCCCGCGACAGGAACTATCGACAGCGCCCCTTTTTGGTCGTACCAATCTTTCAGGGCGGGAAGTCGGGAAGAACTGAAGCATGTACAGGCGCGCACATTTTATCTGGACGCCGGATCAGCAGATCGACGAGACGGAAGTGTTCCGGACGCTGGTCCGGGACGGACCGAAGGACAGGCGCGATGGCCTCAATCGCTGGGTCTTTTTTCGCCGGGAGTTTTGTCTTGGCAGCGACCCGGTATCGGCAAAGCTAAGTATTACCGCCGACAGCCGGTACCTACTTTATGTGAACGGAGCCCGAATCGGCCGCGGCCCGCCGAGGTCTGCCGCACACGTCCGGCTCTATGACACATATGATCTCGGTAGCGTTCTGAAAGAGGGCACGAATGTCATTGCCGCCCTTGTCCATGTCTATGGACGCGACACGGCATGGTATGAAATTGGCCAGCGCTATCCACGATCCATATTCGGCGACGGCGGTCTCTGGGTTGAGGCGGATGTCGTTCTTGCCGGCGAAACGTTCACTATACTGAGCGATGCGGACTGGAAGTGCCTGACATCGGATGCCTGGCGAGCAGACGCACCTGTGGCAGGCTGGGGACAGGGTTCTATTGAAGACGTCGATGGCAGACGCCTGCCCGAGGATTGGACACGCGCCGGTTTTGACGATTCTGAATGGACGGCGGCCCGGGAGATGGTGTGGGAAGGCATCGAGTATGAGCGCGCAATGGGCTGGGGACCTCATGAAGCCTTTCCGACCATCAAAGCAAGCGATCTGCCTGAACTATTACAAGAGGTGAACTATCCGGTCCATTTGGAGGGCATCTACGCCGTGACACCGGATGACACGAAGGATGTCGACCGGCGCATTTTTGAGGAAACCTTATCGCCAGCGCAAGCAGCAGCGTGTGAAAATGCCACGGCACTGCTCATCGAAGGGGATACCACGCTCATTCGGACGGTCGGGGACGAGGACACCAGCATACTCGTCGATTTTGGTCTGATTCATACAGGATATCCCTTTGTCGAATTTTTCGCCGAAGGTGGTGAGATCATCGAACTGGCCGCCTCGGAAAAGATTGCCGGCGACTATCAGGAACCACGCCCGGACCTGCCGCGCATCGAACGCAGGACCCATCTCGACTGCGCTCAGATCTTCCGGTACCGGGCACGCCCCGGGCTGCAACTTTACGAAAAGTTCGACTGGACGGCGGTACGGTATCTTCAGCTCACGGTCAGAAATGCACCTAAGGGTATCTCGGTCAGGCGATTGGGTTCGGTTCGGACAGCCTATCCTGCGGGCGAAGCGGGACGGTTTGCCTGCTCAGACCCATTTTTCAACGAGCTCTGGAGGATTGGACGATACACGGCCCTGCAGTGCACACACGACGCCTGGTGCGACGGGCCTGGGCGAGAAAAGCGCCAATGGGTTGGCGATGGCCTCGTCCACTATCTCGTCAACGTTGCCGCATTCGGATGCGGCACAAACGCCGTAGATCGCCAGTTCCTTCGCGCCGCTGCCGATGCCCAGCGCCCTGACGGACTGCTCCAGATGTTTGCGCCCGGTGACCATCATCGGGACGGTGTTGCCATCGCTGATTTTCCACTTCACTGGATCTGCGCGGCTGAACAATACCTTCAGTATACAGGTGACATCGATTTTGTCGCGACACTGTTTCCGGCGGTCCAGAAGGCGCTCCAATGGTATGAGCCGCACCGCGATGGCGACGGGCTTGTCGTAAATCCGCCTCTCTGGCGCTTCATCGAATGGGCAGCCCTGGACCGCTCTGGTGCGTCGGCGGCAATGAATGGACTTTATCTTCTCGCCCTGCAAGCTGCGGGCCGGATCGCCGAATCGCTCGAATATGGCCATGCGCGCAGCACCTATGCCCGCGAAGCGAAACGCGTGACGTCAGCGCTGCAAAATCGGATGTGGGACCCATCAAGGCAGCTCTATGCGGACGCCTCAGACCCTGCAACTGGACGTCTATCGAAGCGATATTCCCAGCAGACCAACGCACTGATGGTTCTTGCCGGCGTCGCTCCGGAGGCGCTGCAGAACGGCATTCTTTCCCGGATCACTCAGCCCGAACATACGCGCGTCTCCCCCTTGCCTCCTGTCGTCACCGGCGATGCCGACTTCGACGAGGATCGTCATATTGTCCGTGCCAATACATACTTCGCGCATTTTCTGTACGACGCGCTGATGAAAGCAGGACGTTGCCAGCAAGCACTGCAGTTCATGCGTGACAATCTGGGGCCGATGCTTTCGGCCGGCGCGGAGACCCTTTGGGAAAGCTATGACCCGAGCGCGAGCCTCTGCCACGCATTTTCAGCTTCGCCAGTCTACCATCTCTCCTCCGGCGTGCTTGGCGTACGCCCGATATCGCCAGGCTTCAGGACCTTTTCTGTTTGCCCGCTGGTCGGAGATCTGGACTGGGCTGAGGGAACCTTTCCAACGCCGTCCGGGGGCATTGATGTCAGCTGGAAGCTTGACGGAGACCAGCTGGATATCAGCATAGCTTCACCAGAGGTGCTGACCGGAACTCTCGAAGCGCCCGAGGGCTGGATTTTGGAAACCGGAGGCGGCGCTTTCAGACAGGCATCGCAGGCCCGGCTAATCCGCCGCAGGTGAGGCGGCTTATGGTGTCGGGGCTGACGCGACAATGAGCCCTTCAGCCCGGAGTTCCTCCCAGAATCCCGCAGGGATAGGGGCAACCAGATGCCGGACATTCTCCCGGACCTCTTCGGCACCGGCCGCGCCAGGGATGACACTGGCCACGATAGGATGGGCCAGGACAAACTGAAGGGCAGCAGCCGGCAGTGCAACATCATGTTTCCGGCAGATCCGAACGATATTGCGAACCTTACTGATCATGTCTGCAGTGGCATCTGCGTAGTTATATTTGGCTTGGTCGACGGCCCCGGTCGCCAACATGCCGGAAGCGAACGGCGCGCCTATCACGACACCAACACCGCGTGCTTCGCATTCCGGAAAACCTGCAAGAAGCGCTGACTGATCCAGCAGTGTATAAGGCATCGCGATCAGCAGGAAATCCACATCAAGGTCCATGGCCATCGGTGCGATCATGTCTCCTGTATTTACACCTGCCCCGATCGCGAGAATGTCACCGGCCCGCTTAAGCTCAGTCAGTGCTCTCATTCCTCCGGAAGTCAGGTGACGCCAGTGCGCGTCAAAGCCGACCTCATCAGCATGATAGCTGCGGTCCAGGTCATGGATAACCAGCAAATCGATACGATTGAGGCCGAGCCGCATAAGGCTGTCCTCGAAGGACCGCATCACGCCCTCATAACCGTAATCGAAGCGCCACTCAAATGGCAGCCCGCCGGCCCAGGGCGCCGAGGAAAATGAAGACGTGTTGGCAGGCCGACGATAGACGCGCCCCACCTTCGTACTCAGCATGAAAGCATCCCGCGGCTTTGATCGTAGAACTTCACCAAGACGATGCTCGCTCAGCCCGTGCCCATACCAGGGCGCCGTGTCGTAGTATCGGATACCGCCCAGCCATGCCGCCTCAACCGTTCCACGCGCTCGATCGTCGTCCAGTTTCTGATACAACTCGCCCAGATGGGCGGCGCCGAAACCGAAAGCCGGCACAGAGCAACCGGAACTCCCCAGCCGACGGGCGCCGGCCAAGCCTGACTTAATCATGTACCCGCCCCCTTCTCATCGACATCTTGATTATATTGGTCCGACCATTTAACCAGAATGAGGGAGGCAGGCAATGCAGATCATCGATGCACACCACCACCTTTGGGATCTGTCGACCTGCGCCTATCCGTGGCTGCAGTCCGCCAGTCCAGATGTTGGCTTCCTGGGTGACATTTCGGCGATCCGGAAAAGCTACACAAGTGCTGACTACCGCTCCGACATTGGCTCGCTCCCGGTGACAGGATCCGTCCATGTCCAGGCCGAACACGATCCTGCCGATCCTGTCGCAGAAACCCGCTGGCTTCAGGCGCAGGCCGACAGACCTGATGGCGGCGGCTTTCCTCAAGCCATCGTCGCCTTCGCCGATTTCAGCAAAGGCAATGTAGAAGATATCCTCGCGCGCCATGCTGAGTTTCGCAATGTGCGCGGCATCCGGCAGATTCTGTCCCATCACCCGGACCCAACCTTCTCGCATGCAGACAGAGAATTCCTGAAGGATCCGCACTGGTGCGCACGGCTCTCAGCGCTGCGGACGCACAATTTCAGTTTCGACCTGCAGATCTATCCGCATCAGGTGGAAGATGCTCTTTCGCTCATCGATTCTAACCCAAGCATCCTGTTTGTTATCAACCATGCCCTTGAACCCTGGAGTCAGTCGGACAACGTGATCGCGTGCTGGAGCGATGGCATAAAAAAGCTGGCACGGCGGGAAAACACAGTCGTGAAAATATCCGGACTCGGAATGTTCATCCGTCCGTTCAGCGAGGACGCCATTCGCTTCTATGTATTGGCATTGTTAGACATTTTCGGCGTCAACCGGTGCATGGTTGGCTCCAACTTCCCGGTTGACAAGATGTTCTGTTCTTACGGCGAAATATTCAGCGCATTCGACCGCATCACGCGGTCGCTGTCGACAACCGAACGCGAAGCGCTGTTTTCAAGGACAGCCGAGCGAACTTACAGACTCAGAGACCGACAGCCGGGCGCCTCCGAAATAGCCCCCTGCCAGCCAATCGGATGACCTCATTTCAAGAAGGAAGGCGAATACGAACTTGACCAGAAAGATTCCATCCGGGCTGACGACGGGCGTGAAACTGGCGTGGGCTGTAGGTGAACTACCTGTCGCCGTTTACGTTGTTCTGACGGTCGGGTTTCTGACTTTTTATGCAACCCAGGCGCTGGGCATCGAGCCATGGCTGGCCGGCGTGGTGCTCCTGATTCCACGCTTGTGGGACGCCTTCACCGATCCCCTGATGGGGGCGATGTCGGACCGCACGCGCAGCCCGATGGGTCGTCGGCGGCCGTACCTTCTTGCGGGCACCTTTCTACTTTCGGCCAGCGTACTGGCCCTGTTCTTTGCGCCCGCTGAAGCCTCACAGATGCAAAAGGCTGTCTACCTGCTGGTGACATTCTTCATCGCAAGCACTGCAATCACAATCATGGACGAGTACGGCACGTCATAGATTGTGATTGCAGTGCTTGCGAT
>DNFL01000115.1:0-439 GCA_003486945.1 Hyphomonas sp.
AGGCAACCGCGGCGGTGTTGCGCCCTTCAGGCTCGAGCAGGACGGCGCCGGGCGTCACGCCGATGGCGGCGAGCTGCTCGGCGATGAGACCGGCATAGGCAGCGTTGGAGATGATAACGGGCTCTGGATGGAAGCCCGGCTGGTGGTGGAAGCGCAGCACGGTTTCCTGGAAGACGGACTTGTCGGAGACGAGGCGGTGGAACTGTTTGGGGCAGGCCTGGTTCGAAACGGGCCAGAGGCGCGTGCCGGCGCCGCCGCACATGATGACCGGATGGATTGCCATGACTGCTGTTTACCCTGTTTCCTGCTGGCACTGCGTGGGGGTGTGCCCGCGCAGGCGCCGAGATTCAACCCGCAGGTTTGCAACATCTGCGCCGGGCTGCAATGTTGGCAGTGAAGTTTGCGCGAGGACGTTTTGATGACATTGCGGCTGATTGGG
>DNFL01000115.1:651-1129 GCA_003486945.1 Hyphomonas sp.
ATCCCTTCTCCTCCTATACGCAGAAAGTGCTGGTTGCGCTGTACGAGAACGCCACGCCGTTTGAATTCTGCAGGCTGGGGCCGGAGGCGCCGGAGCTTGAGGCGGAACTGGCGCGCCGCTCGCCTTCGGGGAAGTTTCCGGTGCTGGTGGATGCGGATCGCAGCTTTTCGGAATCGAGCATCATCATCGAGTATCTGCAGCAGGCCTATCCGGGGACGGTGTGGATGATTCCCGCGGATGCGGCGTCGGCGCTGGAGGTGCGTTTCATGGACCGGTTCTTTGACCTGCATGTGATGGACGCGATGCAGGTGGCGGTGTCCAGCAAGCTGGGGCAGATTCCGATGGCGCCGGAGGATGGGCTGAAGCTGGCGGGCGAACGGCTGGACCGGGCCTATGCCTGGCTGGACGGGGCACTGGCGGGGCAGACCTGGGCGGCGGGGGAGGACTATACGCTCGCGGACTGCGCGGCTTCGCCTTC
>DNFL01000115.1:1353-2670 GCA_003486945.1 Hyphomonas sp.
CGCGGACTGCGCGGCTTCGCCTTCGCTGTTCTATGCGGACTGGGTCCATCCGATCCCGGAGCAGTTTGGCGCGCTCAGGGCTTACCGCGCGCGGCTGCTGGCGCGGCCTTCGTTTGCGCGGGCGGTGGATGAGGCGCGGTATTTCCGGCCGTTCTTCCCGCTGGGCGCGCCGGACAGGGATTAGGCAGGGCGGCAACAGGAGACTTGCAATTGGCGACGACACTCTACGATCTCAGTGTGCTGACTTTCCTGCAGACCCTGCGGTCGATGGGCGGCGTGATGGACCGGGCCGCGGCGCATTGCGCGGCGACCGGCGCTGATCCGGAAGATTTCGTGGGGGCGCGGCTGTATCCGGACATGGCGCCGTTTCATTTCCAGATCGAGGCGGCGTGGCACCATGCCGTGTGGGGCGTGGAGGCGGCGAAGACCGGTGCATTCGCACCGCCGGCTCTGGTCGGGCCCGCGCCATTCGGTGCGCTTCGGGCGATGATGAGCCGGGGCGTTGCGGCGCTGGAGGCGCTGTCCTCGGAAGAGGTCAATAGCTGGGCGGAGAGGAAGCTGGACATGGTGATCTACCAGCCGCTCGACCCGGACAATGCCACGACATCCGGCTGGGGGCCGCGGACGCTGGCGCTGACGCCCGAGACGTTCCTGCTGACCTATTCATTGCCGAACTTCTATTTTCACATGGTGACAGCGTACAACATCCTGCGCACGCGCGGCGTGCCGATCGGGAAATATCACTTCCAGGGGCAGCTCCGTGTCCGGATGGACTAGAAATCGAAGATTCCGCAGACTACCGACTTGGGCAAAACAAACGGTAGGGTGTGAGAATTCATTGCCCACTTCTTGCCAAGGAATACTCTGATCGCATGTCTGCAGTTTGCCCTGTTTGTGAGTGGCCGATGCCCGCGTTAGCGCCGCGTCCCGCGGATGGCAGTATTTTTGCGTGCCCGAAGTGCAGCAGCCAGTTGGTTTTTCGTACCAAGTTTCACCTTATGAAATATGCGGTGTTGCTGCTTTTGTTTCCTGCGTTGGCTGTCATTCGTTTTGTCGATGGGATTGGGTGGCCTGTTGCATTCTTTGTACTGCTCGGGGGCTCAGCATTCGTGTACTTTGCCCACAGATCAGAAAGGTTTGAACTACCTGGAGCCCCAGACGCAGGTAAGCGCTGATCTAAGAAAATACGTTGCTCAGCTTGCGACTCGAGTTTTGCCGTTTCCACGGCTGCTGACAACTCACGCAGTCACCCGATCCGACCTGCTTTTCAGCGCGTTTGTTCGTCTCAGATTTCAAACGTGCCGCGGAAAGCGAGGA
>DNFL01000219.1:0-342 GCA_003486945.1 Hyphomonas sp.
TGCTGTCGCCGTCACCATCCGCTCGATCATGAAGCCGGTCTTGGGCACGCCGACGGGCACCGGCGTCTTGCCGACTGGCGGGATGGCAATACAGACGCCGATGCCAAAAATTTCCGGATACTTGGGATTGCGCTGGTGCTTGTCGGTGAGGATGAAGCCGCGCGGATTGGTGAGGCCGTCGATGCCGAACACTGCTTTGACGCCCCGGAAGGCGGGCAACATCATGGAGAACTTCATCGGCAGTTCGTGAACCTGTTTCACGCCGCCGTCTTCATTCACTTCCTCGACGGTCATCTTGCCGGGCTCGGCTTTGACGATGCGGGCGTTGGTGATCCACTTGAT
>DNFL01000219.1:590-15050 GCA_003486945.1 Hyphomonas sp.
GATCCACTTGATGTGGCGGTCGCGCATCTCGCTTTCGAGGAGGCCCTTGGTGTCGCCGACACCGTCTAGGCCGAGATGGCCGACATAGGGCTCTGAGGTGACGAAGGTCATCGGCACCTTGTCGCGGATCTTCCGTTTGCGGAGTTCCGTTTCGAGGATCATCGCAGTCTCATAGGCGGGGCCGTAGCATGATGCGCCTTGAACGGCGCCGACAATGATTGGGCCGGGATCCTTGCAGAATTCCTCGAAGGCAGCGTGGCCTTGCAGGGCGTGGTCGATATGGCAGACAGACTGGGTGTGACCATTCGGACCAAGACCGGGGATTTCGTCGAAGGCAAGTTCGGGGCCGGTGGCGATGACGAGATAGTCGTAGGAGACTGCCGAGCCGCTTTCCATGCGCACTTGCTTTGCTTCTGGTTCGACGCGGGCGGCCTTGCCGACGATCAGGTCGATTTTCTTTTTCTTCATAGGGCCTGCGAGGTCGACGACAATGTCCTTCCGGTCACGCCAGCCGACGAGCACCCAAGGATTGGAAGGAACGAACTGGTAGAAATCAGTCTCGTTGATGATGGCGACTGTGTCTTCGCGCCTCACGGCCTTTCGGATTTCGTAAGCCGCAATCACGCCGCCAAGGCCCGCTCCCAGGATCACGATCTTTGCCATCTATCCGACTCCTCCGGTCTTGATTTCCGAGATAATAATACATTAGTATATTATAAAATACGTATTGTCCCTTATGGCACAAGTGGGAAAATGCCTGTTGAAGCAGATCGGCCCCGCGGGCCGGAAATTGGAGTTGCCTATGCAAGACCCCAGAGACCTTGATCCCAAAACAGTTTTCGATTCGCTGAAGCGCAGTGAAGTGCTGTTGGTGGATGTGCGCGAGCCGGCGGAGTTTGCGAACCAGCGCATTCATGGCGCGCTGTTGATGCCGCTCTCCACTTTTGAGCCGAAGGCGATTCCGGTGGATACCGGTCGCCGGATTGTGTTCCAGTGCGGATCTGGCAAGCGTTCGCGCATGGCGCTCGACAAGTTCATGGCCGAGACAGGCGCTGATGCGGCGCATCTGGCCGGCGGAATCGGCCGCTGGCGCACGAGCGGCTTGCCCTGCGTATCGATCAACCCCGCAACGGGTCAGGTGGAAGATCATGGCCGTTATTGATTTGCGAAGCCTCGTACTCGCAGCGACGTTCGGCGCATTCTCTATCGGGGCAGCGGCGCAGACGCTGACCATCGAAGAGTCGATCGTGGTCGATTACCGCCCTGTGATCGCGCGGATCGAAGCGGGAGACACAGCCACGGCGCGCTCGCGCCTGCAGGGTGTGGTGACACAGCTGAATGTGGTGGAAGGCAAGATTGTAAAAGCCGGCGAGCTTGTTGCGGTTGTCACCGATGACACGCTGCGCCCGCAGCTGGCCGCGCTGACTTCGCGGATCGAGGCGCTGAAATCGCAGGTTCGGCAAGGCGAGGAAGACCTGGCGCGCAACGAGGGCTTGCTGGCGCAGGGGTTTTATCCTCGTGCGCGGTTTGACGAACAGAAAACCGGGCTTGAAGTGCTGAAACGCACGCTGACTTCGGCTGAGGCCGAGCGGCGGGCGCTGCAGGCGAGGGAACAGGAAGGGCGCATTCTTGCCCCAGCGGACGCGCACGTAACGGCGGTGAACGTGGTGCAGGGGTCGGTTGTCTCTCCCGGCGAAGTGCTGGCGAGCTTTGCAACGGTGAACGGCATCGTGCGCCTGGCACTGCCGGAGCGGCATGCGGCGACGCTGAAGGAAGGCGAAACGATTTCGCTGCGATTGCCTTCGCGTTCGGATGAAATCCGCACGGCGACGGTGGTGAAAATCTATCCGGAACTGCGGCAAGGCTCGGTGATCGCAGATGCGACGGTTCAGGGCGGCCTGACGGCGTTATTTGGCGAACGGGTCGATGTGCTCGCCCCGGTTGGCGAGCGACGGGCCATCCGTGTGCCGAAGGAATATGTATCCACGCGGTTCGGCGTGGATTTCGTGCGCGTGGCGGTGGGCGAACGTTTCATCGATGCGCCCGTCGCGCTGGCCGCGCCTCTGGCGGATGGCAGCGGCCAATATGAAATCCTGTCGGGCCTGAAGCCTGGCGACAGAATCCAGAAACCGGAATAATGCCATGAAGCCGGATCTTTCGGGTTCCATCACGCGTTCGACCATCCGGTCGCCACTCACGCCGCTCTTCCTTTTGACGGCGCTTGCTGTCGGCCTGATCGCGCTGCTCACCATCCCGCGCGAGGAAGAGCCGCAGATTTCCGTTCCGATGGTGGACATACTTGTTTCCGCGCCGGGGCTGCGCGCGCCGGATGCTGTGGAGCAAGTGACCAAGCCGCTCGAGAACATCATCATGGCGATTCCGGACGTGGAGCATGTCTACTCCCAGACGCGCGATGATGGCGCCATGGTGACAGCGCGGTTCGATGTCGGTACCGATGCGGACAATGCGATCCTTCGTGTACATGAAAAGATACGCGCGAACCTGGAAACGATTCCCTACGATGTGCCGATGCCGCTGGTCGTTGGGCGCGGGATCAATGACGTGCCGATCGTCACGCTAACGCTGTCGCCGGAAGATCAAACCGGAAATGTCTGGAATGACACATCGCTGCGCATGCTCGCCGACGAGTTGCGCAACGAACTGATGAAGGTGAAGGATGTCGGCATCACCGATGTGATCGGTGGCCGGCCGCTGGAGCTGCGTGTGGAGCCTGATGTGCGTGCACTTGCCGCGCAGGGGGTGTCGCTGCAGACGCTGGTGCAGAGCGTGCAGAATGCCGCTTCGGCAATGCCGTCAGGGCGGGCGCATCAGGATGGTTCTTCGCTGATTGTGCAAGCAGGTGACCGGATCAATGCCGTGCACGAGCTTGAGCGTTTGCAGATCCGCGGCGCGGGCGGGCGCGTGGTGTATCTCAGCGATGTCGCGAATGTGCGCGTTGCAGGCGCTGAAACCGATATGCGTGTCTGGACGCTGGAGCATGCCGAAGACGGCAGTTTCAATACGAAACCGGCGGTGACTGTTTCCCTGGCCAAGCGGCCGGGTGCGAATGCTGTGGTTGTTGCCGAGGCAGCGCTGCACCGGGTTGAGGGGCTAAAAGGGAATCTCATTCCGGAAGGCATCAGAGTTGATGTGACACGCGACTATGGCGAGACGGCGAACCACAAGGCCAACGAGTTGCTGTTCCACCTTGGCCTGGCGACTGTGTCGATTGTCGTGCTGATCGCGTTCAGCATCGGCTGGCGCGAGGCGCTGGTGACGCTTGTCGTGATCCCGACGACGATTCTGCTGACGCTGTTTGCGTCGTTGATGATGGGATACACGATCAACAGGGTCAGCCTGTTTGCGCTGATCTTCTCCATTGGTATCCTCGTGGACGATGCCATCGTCATCATTGAGAACATCGCGCGTCATTGGGCCATGAAAGATGGGCGCACGCGCATTCAGGCGGCTATTGAAGCGGTCTCCGAAGTTGGCAACCCGACGATCATCGCCACGCTGACAGTCATCGCGGCGCTGCTGCCTATGATGTTCGTGTCCGGATTGATGGGGCCCTACATGGCGCCTATCCCGGCGAACGCTTCTGCGGCGATGTTGTTCTCTTTCTTCGTCGCTGTCGGCATTGCGCCCTGGCTGATGATGAAGATTGCCGGGCGCGCGCCTGTACACGAAGCGCATGGCGGCGAGCATGGCGAAACCCGCCTCAGCGGATTCTATCGCCGCGTTGCTGCGCCGATTGTCGCCTCGAAGAAAAACGCCTGGACCTTCCTCATCATAGTAGGCGTTGCGACGCTGGCCTCGCTGATGCTGTTCGCGGTGAAGGCTGTGCCGGTGAAGCTTCTGCCGTTCGACAACAAGTCCGAAATTCAGGTGATTGTCGACCTGCCGGAAGGTGCTGCGCTAGAGGATACTGAGCGCGCGCTGTTTGCGCTTGCCGATGCAATTGGGCCGATCAAGGAAGTTACCACCATTCAGGCCTATGCCGGTACGGCGGCGCCTTTCAACTTCAACGGCCTTGTGCGCCACTACTTCCTGCGGTCGAGTCCGGAACTTGGCGACCTTCAGGTGAACCTCGCTGCCAAGGAGCATCGCAAGCGCGCAAGCCATGAGATTGCGCTGGACCTGCGCGAGCGGCTGCTGGCTGTTCCGCTGACCGAGGGCGCGCGCGTGAAGGTGGTTGAAGTGCCGCCTGGCCCACCGGTGATCTCTACACTGATGGCTGAAATCTATGGCCCCACACCGGAAGCACGCCGCCGCACGGCGGCGGTGGTTGAGCGGTTCTTCGAGGAGACGGACTTCATTGTCGATGTCGACAATTCCGTTGGCGATCTCGCGCCGCGGCTGACCTTCGGCATCGATGAGCCGAGCGCGGCGGATGCCGGCGTGATCGAGCAGGATATCTTGGATTCCATTGGTCTTGCCTTTGGCGGGCGCACCGTGGGCGTGAGCCCGCGCGGGGAAGGGCGCGATCCGCTGAACATCCGGGTCTACCTGCCACGTTCGGAACGCAGCTGGACGCAGGAGATGGCCGCGATCCCTGTGCCGCGCCGGCTCGCCGGGACGGATGCGACGCCCATCGAACTCGGCGCGCTGGTCGAGGTGCGTGAGGAGGCCGGCTCACCAACCATCTTCCGCCGCGATGGCCATTTCGCCGATATGGTAATGGGCGAGCTTGCGGGCCGGTTCGAGGCGCCGATCTATGGCATGTTCGAAATCCAGGATCGCATCAAGGCGCATGACTGGGCGGCGGAGGGGCTGGAAATGCCCGCAATCAGCCTGTACGGCCAGCCGGAAGATGAGACCCGAACCACACTGCTCTGGGACGGAGAATGGGAAGTCACCTATGTGACCTTCCGCGACATGGGCATGGCGTTCGGCGTGGCGCTGATCGGCATCTACATTCTGGTCGTCGCGCAGTTCGGAACCTTCCGTGTGCCGCTGATCATCCTGACGCCCGTACCGCTGACTCTGATCGGCATCATGATCGGCCACTGGATATTCGGTGCGGCCTTCACGGCAACTTCGATGATCGGTTTCATTGCCCTCGCGGGGATCATCGTGCGCAACTCTATCCTTCTGGTTGATTTCATTCGTCACCGGACGGATGAAACGACACCCCTGCAGCAAGTCCTGCTGGATGCGGGCGCGATCCGGTTCAAGCCAATCGTGCTTACGGCGCTGGCGGCGATGATCGGCGCAGCAGTCATCCTGACAGACCCTATCTTCCAGGGCCTCGCCATTTCACTGCTGTTCGGACTTGCCTCATCTACCGCCCTTACCGTTTTGGTTATCCCCGCCATATATACTGCGCTGCGGGGGCCTGACTGGGTGCCCGGAACGGCCGGCAAACCTGTTACTGGAGAGACACACGATGGCGCTGCGGAAAGCGCATAACGCACAGGCCCTGCAGGCCGTCAGCGAGCGGGTACAGGAAGCAGCAGAGGTGCTGAAAGCACTGTCGAGTGACACGCGGCTGAAGATCATGTGCGCGCTGAGTGCGGGTGAACTTCCGGTCAACAAGCTGGCAGAGTTCACCGGCCAGTCTCAGTCCGCTGTCTCGCAGCACCTGACCAAGCTGCGCGCGGCCGCGCTCGTGGACAGCCGCCGGGATGGCCAGACGATCTATTACAGGTGCCGGAAGGGCATCGCACAGGACATAATCGATACGCTCTGCAAGTATTACGGCCCGCGCGGCTGATTGGGTTCTGGGTTGCACGCATGGTAGCGACGCCCCTGATCACAGCGGGGGGCGTCACCACGGAGCGCTGATCTCGACACAGCTATTGGCGCCTTCTATCGTGGCCGTTCCGGCGCATTTGGCGCGCCGCAAGGGGTGGGGATAGACGGCCGGATGAAGACCTATCGGGCATTCATCAGCTATTCGCAGCAGGACAAGGTCTGGGGCAAGCGCCTGCATGGCTGGCTGGAGGGCTATCGTTTGCCGTCCGGCGTGGATGCGCCAGTCGCGCCGGGGGAGCGCCTTGGCCGGTTCTTTCGTGATGACGAGGAAATGGCAGCCGCCTCAAATATTGCGAACATCGTGGAAAGGTCCATCGACGATTCAGAGGCGTTGATCGTCATTTGTTCACCGAGATCAGCGAAGTCCCAATGGGTGGCAGCCGAGATAGAACAGTTCCGGCGGCGCGGGCCGGATGCGAAAGTATTTGCATTCATCATCGATGGCATTCCGAATTCCGGAGATCCGGACACGGAGTGTTTCCCGGCAGCGCTGCGCCGTGTTCAGCGCTCAGACAGACCGGAAGAGCTTCCGGTTGAGCCCCTGGGGTTGGACATTCGCAAGGACGGGCGCGACCGGGCCGTGGCGCGGCTCGCGGCTGGATTGCTCGGCGTGGATTTCGACGATCTCTGGCAGCGGGACCGGCGGCGGGACGAAGCGCGCCTGCGGCAGATGGTGTTGGGGCTGGCAGGGCTCAGCATCGTATTCGCGGCTCTGGCGGCGGCGGCAGTGATCATGGGCCTTGAAGCGCGCAGGAACGAAAAAGCTGCGCATGACAATCTGGCCGGCTTCTTCGCTGAACGAGCCTGGCAGAATCTTGAATCCGGAAATACGCTGGCGGCAGCGCGGTATGCGCTCGCGGGCAGGCAATTGTCCGAACCTAACGCACGGTCATATCATGCGGTGCTGGGGGCGGCGATGTTTGCCTCGGGCGAAACTCTGCCCCCGCTTTTGCACGACGGGCCGGTTTACAGTGCCACTTATTCCGTAGACGGCCAGTTGGTTGTGACCACCGGCGAGGACGGATCGGTGAAGTTGTGGAGCGCGCAGACCGGCGCCTTGGTCGCGAAGCTGGAGGGGCATGGGGGCAGGGTCAATGTCGCTTCGTTGTCGCCCGGTGGGACTAGCCTCGCAACCGGAGGCAACGACGGAAAGATCGTTTTCTGGGACGTTGACGGATTGTCGATGATTGCAGAAAGCCCCGGGCACGGCGCGCCGGTGCAGACGATCCGGCATTCAAAGAGTGGCAAGGAAGTTCTGACTGCAGGGCGAGACGGCACGGCGCGCATCTGGAACAGCGCGACTGGGGAAGAGCTGCGCCGGTTTGGAAGCGCCGGCGATACTGTCTGGTCTGCGGAGTATTCTGCAGACGGACAATATGTTCTTACGGCTCATGAAGACGGAGTGGCAAGGCTGTGGAGTTCTGGCGCCGGTGTCTTGGTGCGTGAGTTGGTTGGCCACGAAGGCCCGGTGTACAGCGCAAGATTTTCTCCGGACGACACCAAGGTCGTCACCTCGAGCTATGACACAACCGCGCGTGTCTGGAGCACGGCAACGGGTCGCTTGCTGCAGGTGCTAGAGGGTCATTCCGATACGGTTCTGGCGGCCGCGTTCGCGCCAGATGGAAAGGTGATTGCAACAGCCAGCGGCGATGCCAGCGCCCGCCTTTGGAGCGCTGATCGCGGTAGGCAGCTAGCAGTTCTCAACGGGCACAAACGGCCCGTTCGCGGACTTGTGTTTTCAGACGATGGAAAAGTGTTGCTCACGATCAGCAGCGATGCGACGGCGATGCTGTGGAGCACGGGTGACTCGCAGCTTTTGCGCACGCTTCTCGGGCATGGGGAACGTGTGCGCTCCGGTATGTTTTCGCCGGACGGATCCCACATCCTTACTGCGAGTGACGATGGAACCGCCAGGGTGTGGGAAGCCGGAGGGCGGTTGTTGTCGAGCTTGCGTGCCGGTGAAGGCGCGGTCGCGTTTGCAGAATTCTCTCGAGACGGAAAGTATGTTGTTACGGCGGCTCAGGACGGAACTGTAGAAGTGCGCGATGCGGTTTCGGGTTCGCAGCTGTCGGCGCTGAAAGTGCATCAGGGCGCAGTCTACGGTGTTGCCTTTTCGCCGGATGGTGCGCGCGTGGTGACCGCGAGCGAGGATGCGACTGGCAAGATCTGGGATTGGCGAACAGGCACCATTGTCGCGACGCTCGTGGGTCATGAGGGCGCCGTCAACAGCGCGTCGTACTCTCACGCGGGTGATCGCATCGTGACGGCGGGTAATGACGGCACGGCACGGATTTGGGATGCCGTTACCGGTGAGCCGCTGGCGCATTTCATGACCAGTGGTGGGCCGTTGAGGGGCGCGGAGTTTTCGCCGGATGGGTCTGCGCTGGTCACTGCGGGCCAGGACCGGATGGCGCGGGTCTGGAACGTTGCAGACCAAACAGAAACCCGCTTGCTGGAAGGGCACGCCGGAGGCCTTGGTGCGGCAGCATACTCTCCGGATGGCCAGCGAATCGTGACGGGCAGTGACGATGGGACTGCCAGGGTTTGGAACGCCGAAACCGGAAAGGTCGTTGCGACACTGACCGCTTTCAAAGGGCAGGTATCGGGCGTGCAGTTTTCGCCAGACGGGACACGTATTGCAACAGCAAATCTCGACCAGACCGCCAATCTCTGGGACGCCGCGGATGGCCGGCTGCTGACGACGCTGCCCGGTCATGGAAGTGACGTCAGAAGCGCCACCTTTTCGGCGGACGGTACCCGCATCGTGTCGGCGAGTGCAGACGGGATGATCCGGATCTGGGACGTCTCACGTCAGACGCAGTCATGGGAAGTCCTGGCCCAAGATGCGTGCAACCGGTTGCTGAGTGCCCACAGCCGTAGATTCACGCAGCTGGAGATCGAAACCGATCAGCTGCTTGGCGCTGAATGGCCAGATCCGCGCCGGGACGTCTGTCGCAGCATCAAGGGCGCTGTCGGCCTGTCAGACCTCTACAAGTCTGCCGAAGCGACGCCTGCCGGAACTGATTAGGCCCGGCGCGAGCCGGATCAGGTGTCGGGCGTTGTTCCAGGGCGGGTTGAACCGCCAGGATTGCTTTCATCGGTGGAGCCCGGAGTGATCAACACAGGTTCGCTGGCGGATGCGCCGCCTTGAGGCGATGCGTCGTCGGCGGTCGTGCCGGCAGGCGGTGCGGCCAGACCGGCCTCATCCTCTGCGTACTCCGGATCGACGTCATTGCAGTCTGATTCGTCTTCGCAACTGACTTCGTCTGCTGCATCTTCTTCAGGTTCTGACACTTCAACCGCGTCGGCATCCTGAGTAAGTGCTGCACCGGGCAGGGCCATCATCAGCGCCGCTGCCAATCCGGCAGAAGCGGAGAAGATCAATCTGTTCAGCTGTTTCATTTGCGTCCCTTTCAAATTACCACCTTCGCCAGTCTACATGCATCGCTTTGCGGCGAACATGCTTCTCTTGTATGCCGCGATTGCCAGTCCTGGCATCAGTTCTGTTCGCCTTCATCTTCAAATCCGCGCATTCCATACTTCAGGCGCGCGTCGATCATTTCGTAGCATAGCGTGATCACGAAGTGATCATCATCCGGGTTCTGAGCGCGAACAGTGTCGAAGTAAAACGTATCCGGCTTGGCTTTTCCCGTGCAGCTCATGGCCTGGATCGTCGTGCGATGCGTCAGATAGAAGTCGGCTTCGAGATCATCTTTCAGGTCTTCGGCGACATTGCTTTCGATCAGAAAAGCGCGGGCTGCATCCATGCCACCGGAAGGCGGACCATAGACGATGGCGACGGAATGCCCCATTTCGCCGCTATAGTCCTTGAAAATGCCATCCACTTCTTCGCGCATGGCCTGATAGAGCCCGGTACAGTCAGACGACGGATCCAGAACTTCCTCGAACAGGCTGAATGAACCGGGATCGCTGCCATAGACAAGGCAGAGAATATCGTATGCCCTGTCTTGTGGGGGGGCGTGCGGCTCGTTGTTCAGAATGCTTGTATCGACCTGTAGCCAACCTGCGACGGCGCTGATGATTTCATCGATGCCTTCGGGATCATCTGCATCAGGTTGAAGGAGAATGGTGGCGAACTTGTCGGCATAATCTTCCCGATCGGCAGCGGACCAGTCCGGGTGTGTGTTCAGATTGGCAATCTGGCCCATCAGTAGATGGCCTGCCTCATGATAGGCCAGGAAACGGACGAAACCGCGCACGAAACTTTCCGTTGCCTCGTCGCGCCGGCCGGTATCCGAATGTGCCGGTGCAATCAGAAGACCTGCGCTGAGGAGCACAGCCAAAGAGACCCAAAGCGCACGGAAGATCTGCATCCCACACCTCCACACCTTTGGTCAGTGTAGCGCGGCCCAATACGGTGCGAAACGGGTTTTTGGCAGGAAGGGTTGGCGGGCCGGAAGCCGCGGCTCCAAATTAGTCTGCGGCGCGCAAAAGCCTGGGGGGGAGGCGTACGGCGCCGCCTCTGGCTATGGCTTCAAGATCTGCCTCGGACAACCCATTCCGACCAGGCTTTCAGGAGCGCGCCGCCATCGCCTGCGCCGAAAACATACCGGTCCGGGCGGACAAGCACCGCCTCACAAGAGTGATCGTCAAGCCAGGAAACAATCTGAGACCTGAATGGCGCAAGTTCTTCGCAGTCAGTCCTGCGGACATTCAAATACCCGGTAAACCCGTCTGAGTTCGTTCCCGGCCGCGCAATGAGTGACGCGCCTGCGCCGAGAGCATCGTCCAGCCTTGCCTTTGCGCCGCCGGGAGCGATGAATTGCGGAAAGTAGTGCCCGGCGGCGGCTGCGCCTGAGTGAATGCACCCTGCGGGCAATGGCGGGTTTGCGAGTGAAGGGCTTGGCGCGGTGCCCGCGGCGCGGGCGGCCAGCATCTGTTCATCACGCAGGCGCGCTGCGGCGGGATCTGTGACGCAGACCATCCTGCCCATCATGATCGCGAGATTGATGATGCCGCGCACAAGTGGCTCGCGTTCCGGCTGATAGGTACTGAGCAAGGCTTCGCTTGCGCCGTGCACAACAGCGGCAAGCTTCCAGGCGAGATTGGCCGCATCCCGGATGCCGGAACACATACCCTGGCCGGCAAAGGGTGGCATGAGATGGGCGGCGTCGCCTGCCAGCAAGATGCTGCCCTTGCGCCATGTCTCCGCGACCTTTGCATTGAATCGGTAGACGGCCTTGCGCTCGATCGTGACAGCGCCTTCGACATTCCAGGGTTTCAGGAGCTGCGCGATGAAAGCATCTTCGGTGACCTGTTCCGCAGTTTCACCCGGCTTCAACATGAACTCCCAGCGATGGCGGCCCGCGCCCATGAGAACGCATGTGGTCGGACGTTCGGGATCGCAGATCTGAAGGTTCACGACCGGAAGCCGGGAGGCATCATGAACAATCACGTCAACCACGAGCCATGGCTCATCGAATTGAAGATCGTCCAGCTCTATCTCCGCTGCCACTCGAACGGGACTGCGCGCGCCATCGCAGCCCACGATGAAACGGGAGCGCACAGTTGCCGGCCCTTCAGCAGTCGAAACTTCGCTGATCATGCCATCATCATGTTGCTGGTATGATACCCACGCGCAGCGCGTCTTCAGACGGAAATTTGATTGGTTGGCGCCAGAATTCCGGAGTGATGCTTCGAGCGAGGGCTGGTGGATCATGTTTGCGGAAGGCCAGCCACCAGGTCCAATCCGGTCGCTGCCCTCAAAACTTAATAGAGTTTCGCCGGCGGCAGTCAGAAAATCATACCGTGAAGTGCTGCGCGTCGTGGCCATGATTTCGTCCGCCACGCCGAGTTCCTGAAAGATGCGGACAATCTCATGATCAATGTGAGCGGCGCGGGGCGCAGGGTAGATGTTGGTTTCCTTGTCGATGACCAATGCATCAACGCCGGCCCGCGCGAGCAGCAGACCAAGCGTGATGCCTGTCGGCCCAGCGCCGACAATCAGCACATCGCACTCGAATTGCGCGGACATGTCAGGCCTCTGCCACGAGGCTGGCTTCGATGGCGCCGAGCTTGTAGATCTCGCAACGAACAATGTCTCCGGGTTTCAGGAACTGGCGGGGATCCATCGCCGCACCAATGCCACCCGGTGTGCCGGTGAAGATCAGGTCGCCGGGCTCAAGTGTCATCGCCTGCGACAGGTGCGCAATTTGTTCCCAGATGTTGAAGACGAGATGGCTTGTATTGGAATCCTGGCGCCTTTCGCCGTTCACGAAACAGCGCAGATCAAGCGCATGCGGATCGCCCGCCTCTTCCGAAGTCGTGATCCAAGGGCCAATCGGCGCATGCGTATCAAACGATTTTCCAAGGCTCCACTGCGGCGTGCGGTGCTGCCAGAAGCGCTCGGTGACGTCGTTGCCAACGCAATAACCGAACACATGAGCAGGCGCATCTTCCTTGCTGATATTGCGGCCGCCTTTTCCGATCACGGCGACCAGCTCCGCTTCGTAGTCCACAAACGGCCCAGCTTTCGCGATCAGGATCGGATCATAAGGTCCGTTTACGGATGTCTGCGCCTTTGTGAACCAGACCTGGTGTGCTGGCGTCTCCATCTTGCTTTCTTCAATATGATCCGCGTAGTTCAGCCCGATTGCGAAGATCTTTCCAGGGCGCTGGACCGGTGCGCAGAGTTTGACGGATGCGAGCGCTATGCGCTGACCGCTTTCGGTTGCCTTGCGGATGGTGTCCGCATTCGCTGGCCACCCGGCGATGAGGTCAAGCATCGTGCCGGAAAATCCGGAAGCGACGACATCTTCTCCAACAATCACTCCGGTTTCCGGTCCATGGCCCCTGTCAAACGTCGCGAGTTTCATTGGGCATCTCCTGCCATCATCGGATGCTGAGGACCCCATTGAACATTCAGGAGGTCGTGGAACGTTGCCGTGTTGGAGCCATCAGCGGCGGTGAATAGATCGCCGTCCGTCCAGTGTTCAAGTTCATGCCCCCATGGATCTTTCCAGTAGTCGAAAACCTGGCTTCCGAGGATGTGGCGGCCCACGCCCCATGCCGGTTTGCGCTGAGACTTTTTAAGGTGCGTATGGCCCCGCATTAGGTCGTCAAGGTCAGCCACTTCAAATGCGGCGTGGTTGAAGCGCGGGGCATTGGGTGATTGCAGCAGGAAGAGGGTATGATGATCCGTGGGCGTATTACCCCTGTCACATCGCATGAAGGCACCCAGCACCATGCCCGGCGCCATCTCAATTTCATCGGACGTGATGAAGCCGAACCGGTCCTTATACCACTTCTCCGAAGCCCGGAAGTCAGACACTTCCAGAACAGCATGCCCAAGGCGGACGACATGGGAAGGACCAGAGGAAAGTCTGACCGTCTTGCGGGGGCGCATCTTGCTTTGCGCCGTATTGCGGCTTCCCTCGGGCGGAACGGGGAGTGGCGCGGAGGGGGTCTGCCCGGCAACAACTTCAACGGTGTAGCCATCGAGGTCCTTCAGCTGCAGCACGAAGCCGCCGCCCGGCGCAGCATGTGGCTGTATCTGCAAGCCTTCAGCTTCGGCCAGCCTTTCGAGGTCGCCCGCACTTGCCGCGCGAAAGCCGATGGCTGCAAAACCCGGATCGCCTTGTGCTGTCGCGTGAACGTAGGGAGCGGTGCCTGCGCCGCGCGCATAAAGCGTCCCTTCGCCGTCATAGAAGGGTGACAGTCCGAACTCTTCGAGAAACCTTTGCATCTCGGAAAGATCCGGCGCGGTGAAACGGACATGGGATATGTCCTCAACCTTGATGACGCTCATGCTGTTTTCCTCCGTTTTGATCTGGCTTCGCCGGGCGCGGCGACTGCCAGATCTGGCAGCCTGGTATTCGCTAACCTGCGCGCCTGTGCGCCGGGAACGCCAGCGGCCCGCAGCAACATTTCCGCCGTGTGGCTTCCCGCTTCGCGCCAGCCCTGGTGACCGCCAATGACAGCGCTCATGGCTGCCAGCGTTGCGCCCGATAGCATGGACACAAACGCCATGTCGCGCTGCGCATCCCGCACGCGGCGGGCCCTCAGAAGTACATTTGCAGCGTCCTTCACGGGCGGCGCTTCCAGCAGTCTTTGCAGATCGGAATGCCAAAGTCCGAACCGGACGAGAAAGGCACCCCAGTCGCGTTCTTCCGAGGCGCGCCGGACGAACAGGCGAACGCCTGTAGCAAGCCTGAGGGCTGGATCTTCAAGGCCCGCCATCGTTGCCTCGACCCGTGCGATCATTTCAGACGACAGTTCCGATGCGACTTCGAAGAAGAGATTCTCCGGGTCCGAAATATTGTTGTAGACGGTGCCCCGCGCAATGCCGGCCGCTTCGGCGACTTCACTGACGGTGACGCCTGCGCTGCCGCTGTCGGCAAATGTCCGAAGAGCTGCAGCATGGATGCGCGCGCGGGCGCTGGTGCGTTTTTGGGGAGTGGTGATATTGTTCATTGTTGCTAGAAATTGAACAATAGTGTTCAATTGTCAAGTTGCATCGAAAATTCGGAGGTGTTGCATGTTCGAAGGTAAAACGTGGTGGATCACAGGCGCATCGTCCGGGATCGGCGAAGCGCTGGCGATGGCACTGTCCGAAGCGAGGGCATCGCTTGTCCTTTCCGGCAGGAACGAGGCCGCCCTTGGCGCCGTCGCGGCAGCCTGCAAGTCACCCGTGCTGCAACTGCCATTCGAGGCAACCGATTTCAGCAGGCTGCCCGAGATTGC
>DNFL01000052.1 GCA_003486945.1 Hyphomonas sp.
GCTGGCGGTGTAATGCGTAAGCTCGACCTCCCCGCCATCCGTGCCGAATTCCCGATCCTCTCGCGCGAGGTCAACGGCCATCCGCTGGTCTATCTCGACAACGCCGCCAGCGCGCAGAAGCCCGCAAATGGCTGGCGGTGTAATGCGTAAGCTCGACCTCCCCGCCATCCGTGCCGAATTCCCGATCCTCTCGCGCGAGGTCAACGGCCATCCGCTGGTCTATCTCGACAACGCCGCCAGCGCGCAGAAGCCCAATGCCGTCATCGACGCGCTCGCAAACCAGATGCGCACGGCCTATGCCAACGTCCACCGCGGCCTGCATACTCTCGCCAACGAAACCACCGAAGCCTTCGAAGCAGCCCGCGAAACCGTCCGCGCTTTCCTGAAGGCTCCGTCTACGGACAATATCATATTCACCAAGGGCTCGACCGAGGGCATCAACCTCGTCGCCTCCGCCCTCGCTGCGCGCATCCAGCCGGGCGACGAGATCGTCGTCTCGATCATGGAGCATCATTCCAACATCGTGCCCTGGCACTTCCTGCGCGAGCGCCAAGGCGCTGTCCTGCGCTGGGTCGGCCTCACCGAAGATGGATCGCTCGATATGGACGCGATGGCCGCCGCCATCGGACCTAAAACAAAGATGGTCGCCGTCACGCACATGAGCAACGTGCTCGGAACCGTCACCGATGTCGCCGCCATCACTGAGCTCGCCCACGCTGCCGGCGCCGAAATCCTCATCGATGGCAGCCAGGCCGCCGTGCACCTGCCGGTCGATGTGCAGGCCATTGGCTGCGACTGGTATGTCATCACCGGCCACAAGATCTACGGCCCCACCGGCATCGGCGCGCTCTACGGCACTTCCGAAGCGCTCGCCCGCGCGCGGCCCTATCAGGGCGGCGGCGAAATGATCGAGGTCGTGGAGCTGGAGCGCGTCACCTACAACACCGCCCCGCACAAGTTCGAAGCCGGCACGCCGCCCATCCTCGAAGCCATCGGTTTCGGCGCGGCACTGCGCTGGCTCAGCCAGTTCGACAAAGCCGAAATCGCCGCCCACGAGCATGCCCTCTATGCCCGCGCCGCCAATGCTCTGCGCAGCGTGAACGGGATCCGCATCCACGGCGAAGCGCCCGGTAAAGGCGCCGTCCTCGCCTTCAGCCTCGAGGGCGCCCACCCGCACGACCTCGCCCAGATCCTCGACCGCTACGGCGTCGCGATTCGCGCAGGCCACCACTGTGCCCAGCCCTTAATGCAGCATTTAGGCTTCACAGCTACGGCGCGGGCCAGTTTCGCCCTATATAACACGGAGGCCGAGGTAGACGCGCTGGCCGAAGCGCTCGCCAAGGCGCGGAAAATGCTGGTATAGTTTCAAGATGGCTGACGATCTGACCTCCCAGAAACTGCTCGGCGCCCGCGATCCCGCGGCAGTGTCCGCGATTCCGCAGGAAGAACTCGACCGTTTGACCGACGAGCTGATCGCCGCCTTCAAGACCGTGTTCGACCCAGAAATCCCGGTCGACATCTATGAGCTCGGCCTCATCTATAAGGTCGATATCGATGATGACCGCAAGGTCGATATAGAGATGACACTGACCGCCCCCGGCTGCCCTGTCGCCGGAGACATGCCGGGCTGGGTGGAAAACGCCGCGAAGGGCGTAGACGGCGTAAAGGATGTCGAAGTCCGCCTTACCTTCGATCCGCCCTGGACCCCCGCCCGCATGTCGGATGAAGCGCGCCTCGCGCTGAACATGCTCTGAGGGCTCAGCCCCGCCGGTCTTCAGCCTGCGCCAGTTTCGACAGCCCCATCCAGATCGTCCGGATCGCCTGGCGCGATTTCAGCTGAGCCTCGTAGTCTCCGTCGCCGCCATCTATCACCGCCCGGTCATACGCCCCGCTCATCAGCGAGGTGATCGCGTCCACATCGATTTCCGAAGGCAGCTGCCCGGCCAGTTTCGCGCCGGTGACACCGAGCCGGAGCGCGGCATGGGTGGATTCTGAATCCACCCGGTGCACATGCTTGTGCCCCAGCACGCGCGGTGCATCCACGAACAGGATGCGGAAAGTCTCCGGCGCCGAGCAGGTGATGACGAACATGTCCCCGCCATCGATCAGCATCTGCAGCGCATTCTGACTGCATTCCACCCGCGTGGTGATCTGGGTGCGCACATAGTCGAACTCGGCGGCCACCACGGCCTCGAACAGTTCCAGCTTGCCGGAAAAGTGCAGGTAAAAACTATCCCTTGATATTCCGGCAGCTTTGGCTATCTCAGGCGCGGTCACCGCGTCGTAACCATGTTTTCCGAACAGGTCGCGTGCGGCGAGTACCAGATCGGCGGCGGTCGAAAGTCGCTCTTTCTGCTGGAGTTGCATCAAATACCCTCCTTGGAGGAGTATTGTTCACGGCAGATCCGGCCTCGCGCAACTGGCTCTGTGTCACAGTTGCTTTTGCTGCGTTTCGAAGGATAATGCGCCGCGAAGGATGGATCAGGCCTTGATATGGCCCCCGGATTCTCCCACCTAGAGCGCATGGCCAGACGTCCGAGACCCAAACCCGTACGCCTTTCCGACGCCGCCGCCGCGCGCGTACGTGAGATCATGGCCGAACGCGGCCTCGGCTATCTCCGGGTCGGCGTCACCAATGGCGGCTGTGCCGGCATGGAATACGTCATGGACTATGCCGCCGCGCCCCAGCCGCTCGATGAAGTGGTTGAGGATAACGGTGTCACCATCCTGATCGATGCCAAGGCCGTCCTCTTCCTGCTCGGCAGCGAGGTCGATTACGAAACCACGCTGCTCCACGAGAAGTTCGTGTTCCGCAATCCCAACCAGACCGATGCCTGCGGCTGCGGCGAGAGCGTCACCATCGTTCCGGCCGCAGCGGAATAGTCCGGCCGTGTGCGGATGATTGTCCGCAGCTTCCCGCCGATCTCCGCGCCCGGCGCGCGCCTCCTCATCCTCGGCAGCATGCCCGGCATCGCCTCGCTTGAGGCCGGCCAGTATTACGCCCATCCCCGCAACGCCTTCTGGCCGATCATGGGCCGCCTGTTCGGCGCCGGCCCGGCTATGCCGTATGCGGAGCGTACCGCTCGTCTGCGGTCACAAGGCGTCGCTGTCTGGGATGTCCTGCAACTTTGCGTGCGCGAAGGCAGCCTGGACGCCAACATACGCGATGAGGTCCCCAACGATTTCGCTGCCTTCTTCGCCGGGCATCCGGGAATCGTCCGTGTGCTGCTGAACGGCGGCAAGGCAGCGGCCAGCTTTCGCAAACATGCCGCTCACCTCCTGCCGCCCGCCGCGCAGACCATCGCTGTCCCGTCGACCAGCCCGGCTCATGCCGCACGCAGCCTTGACCAGAAGCTCTCTCTCTGGCGCGCGGCACTCTGCGCCTGATCACGCCAGCTTCATCATCACCAGACCGCCGGCAATCATCGCCGCCGCCATCAGACGCATCGGCGTCACAGCTTCCTGCAGCCATACGACGCCAAACAGGAAAGCGCCAACTGCGCCGATCCCCGTCCACACCATGAAGGCCGTGCCAAGCGGCAGGTTGCGCATCGCGAGCGCCAGCAGGAAGAAACTGGAAGGCATGGCTGCAGCCATGATCAATGTCGGCCCGAGGCGCGTGAAACCGGCAGATTGTTTCATGGAAGCCGCCCACACGATTTCCAGCAGGCCGGCAAGAACTAGAAGACCCCAGGTCATGGGAAGCTCCGCATTTAGCGGGCCGTCCCGATCACGTTCCCAAACTGGGGGAGGCCGACCTCCTGAGTGTGCTGCTTAAATAAGAATTCCGGAGCGGAAGTCCAGTGCTGCTGGACGCTACCTGAACCTCTCTCCGAAGGGGCTTGAGAGCGCCTCAAGCCTTCTTGAACGCCGCCAGATCAGTCACCGTCGGCGCGGCTTCAAAGCCGTTCGGCGGGTCGGGAATGAGTGTGGCGCGGCGCACAGGCCCGCCCGTCGCTTCTGCCACCAGCTCCGCCGTGCGCGCTTCAACAGCTTCCGTAAGGCGTGCGATGAATTCGTCCTTCGGCAGGCCGGGCGGGATCGGGTCGAGGAACTCGATCACCGCCGTCCCTCGCGCGCGCGGCGTTTCCTGCTGCTGCCAGAACACGCCGATATTCGTCGCTACCGGCACAACCGGCACGCCCATCGCCTCGGCCATGTGCCACACGCCGGACTTGTAGCGGAAATGATAGCCCACCGGCGCAAGATGCCCCTCCGGATAGATCAGCACGCGCCGCCCATCTTCCTTCGCCTTCGACATGCCATTCGCCAGCGAGGAGGCCTTCTTCTCGCCGCCGCCGCAGGTGTCGATGACAATCGCGCCGAGCTTCTTCAGGATGCCGCCCACCAGCGGGAAGCGCTCTAGATGGTCACCCGTCACGAAGGCCAGGTCCTGCACTTCCGGATAGACGAGAAACCCGTCGCCCCAGCTCTGATGCTTCGCCGCGATCACGAACGCGCCTTCCGGCAGCCGATCGCGCCCGCGCACATCCTTGCGAATGCCCGCAATGTGGCGCAGCGCCAGGTTGATCGCCCGCGTATAGCTGCGGATGATGAAGCGCACCGGTCCATGCCCCGGCCAGGCCAGGAAGGGCAGGGACATCAGCACATAGCCCACAGAGAGAACCCAGTAGGAGAGCTTGAAGAGAGTGCCGCGCATAGCGGAGTGCTCCGTCGGCTTGCGGTCAGCTGGATTTCAGGACGGCGAGAATGCCGCGCGCCAGCGCCGGCGCATGCTGTGAAAGCGGGCCGGGCAGGCGGTTATAGATCTTGTTCAGGCCGGCCTGCATCACCACGCCCAGCGCCATCGCCGCCTTCAGCGCCGGGTCGCCCTTCGGAATTGTGCCGTCATCCATCAGCCCACTGATGATCCGCTCGGTCACCGAAACCGGGTCATCCTCGCGGCGCTTGTCATACGGCAGGTAACGGTTCAGCGAGACGAGGTGGAACGAGAACAACAGGAAGTCCTCATCTGCCAGTTCGCAATACGCCTTCACGGCGGCCTTCACCTTCTGCTCCAGCGTGCCCGTGCCCGAGAGCACATCCGCCAGCATGCCCGCCAGCCGGTTATGCGTCGCCATGAACAGCGATAGCGCCAGCTCATCCTTGCCCTTGTAGTGGCGGTAGAGCGCGCCTTCAGACACGCCCGCCTTGTCGGCTATCTCGCGCGTCGTGGCGGCATCAACGCCTTCATGGATGAACAGCTTCAGCGCTGCCCGCTCGATTTTCGGCTTGGCGTTGCGCACGCGCGGCTTCTTGTCGGGCTCCTTGCGGGCCACGGAGGGTGCAGTTTTAGCCATTCGTGGAATGTCCCTGTTCTGTCATCCGGAATATAGCAGGCGCCGCCCGTTTTGCAAGTGATCATTCGCTCACAAAGTCACCAGTGAATGAACGCCGCATAAAGCATACTTCGCCGCGCTTTCGCGCGCCGGGCCTGCCTGCAATGACTGGGAGGTAACGCTTGCCGGCTCGCCGCCTCAGGCGACGAGGTCGATCCGGTAGCTTTCGATCACGGTATTGGCGAGCAGCTTCTCGCACATTTCCTTCACGCGCTTTTCAGCGTCCGCCTTCGAGACGCCGGTGCCAAGCTCCAGCTCGATCACCTTGCCGACGCGTGCTGCTTCCACTTCGCTATAGCCCATCCGCGCGAGCGTATCGGCCACCGCCTTGCCCTGCGGGTCCAGCACGCCGGATTTAAGTGAAACGTGGACTACGGCTTTCATTACTTGCTGCCCCCGGTGAAGCTGACGACGTTGTCCGTGTCACCCGATTCCTTGATGATCCCAAGCCGGCGCGCCACTTCCGCATACGCCTCCGTCACCCCGCCCAGATCGCGGCGGAAACGGTCCTTATCCAGCTTCTCGCCGGTCTTGGCGTCCCACAGCCGGCAGCTGTCCGGGCTGATCTCGTCGGCCAGCAGGATGCGCGGCATGTCGTGGTCATTCTCGAACCAGCGGCCGAACTCCAGCTTGAAGTCCACGAGGCGGATGCCCGAGGCGGCGAACAGGCCGCTCATGAAATCGTTCACCCGCAGCGCCAGCGCGACGATATCGTCATACTCCTGAGGGCTCGCCCATCCGAATGCGGCGATGTGCTCTTCCGAAACCATCGGGTCGTGCAGGGCGTCATTCTTGTAATAGAACTCCACCAGCGGCCGCGGCAGCTGTTGGCCTTCCGGCATGCCCAGGCGCTTTGACAGCGACCCTGCGGCGATGTTGCGCACCACCACTTCCAGCGGAATGATCTCAACCTTGCGGATCAGCTGCTCGCGCATGTTGAGCCGGCGGATGAAGTGCGTCGGGATGCCCATCGACGCCAGATGCGTCATGATGAACTCGCTGATCCGGTTGTTCAGCACGCCCTTGCCGTCCAGCACGGCCTTCTTCTGCGCGTCAAAGGCGGTCGTGTCGTCCTTGAAATACTGGATCAAAGTGCCCGGTTCCGGACCCTCGTAAAGGATCTTGGCCTTGCCCTCATAGACGATGCGCCGCTTGTTCATTCTGACCGGCCCTTCCTGCAGTGCCTGGGCGTCCCGCCGTGGTGGAATCGGTCGTGTTCGCCCCTCAAGGCGGGACTGTTACGCCAAACCGGGGGCAGAAACAATTATTGCGAACACCCCTTGCTGCGACCTATATGACCCCCAACCAGCCAACTCCTGCCGCAGAAAAGGGAATTCCATGAGCTCTTTCGATGATCGTGAACGCGCCGAGGAAGCCCGCTACGCCCTTGATCAGGAAACGCAGTTCCGGGTGACCAACCGCCGCAACAAGCTTCTGGGCCTCTGGGCCGCCGGCCTGATGGGCGTATCGGGCGACGCTGCCGAGACCTATGCAAAGACTGTCGTGCAGTCCGACCTCGAAGAACCGGGCGACGATGACGTGTTCCGGAAGGTCAAGGGCGACCTCGACAAGGCCGGCATCGCGAAGTCCGATCTGGAAATCCGCGAGGAAATGGCCCGCCTGCTGCCCATCGCTCGCGAGCAGATCACCAAGGGCTGACCTGCCTCAGAGATCGCGGCTGGCGAGGGTCGCCACCACCGGTCCCATATAGCTGTCGCTGCACTTGGCGGTGTCATGCCCCATCGGCGTGAACGACACGCACTGGAACGTCGCCCCGGCCCCGTCGCGGAAGGTCGGCTTGCCGTGCCAGCCCGCCATGTGCGGCTTGCCCGTCCAGGCGCTGAACATCACCTTGCCGGCGGCCACCGGAATGCTCGGATCGCCCGAAACGGTTGAATAGACCGGCTCATTCTCGACAAACCAGGTAATCCCGTCCGGGCGCCACTCGAACGCATAGAGGCGCGGCGCTGCTGCCGCATCAAAGGGCAGGTCAAACGTCGCGGGCTTGATCGATTTGCCTTTGCGGAAATAATTGAAGTGGATCTTCGTCGTGTCCGATCCGAGGAACTCGATGTCGATCTCGTCATGCGGACCGCCAAACCAAGGGCCCGTATAGGTGAAGAACGCGGTCACGATGCCGGAGCCGGCGGCCGGCTGCATGATCGCTTCATACCGGCCATACTGGTAGAAACCATCGGACTGCATCTCGCCTGCCGTGTACGGAAGACCCCGCTCGGGTGTGCGGCGAACTTCCAGGAAGGCGCCGCCAGCGCGGCCGATGATATTGTCCGGGGTCCAGTCGCCGCCGTAGAAGCTGTTGGCATTGCCATGGTCGGATGCCCGGAAAACGCTGTCCTGCAGGGGCGAATTGAGGCGTGTGTAAAATCCGCCGGTGCGCGGTTTCTCCGGCGCTTTCCACTGCGGACGGTTATCGCCCTGCGCCCGCGAACCCGGGCGGTTGTGAATCGCAATTTACCGGCACATCTTCAGGTATTTCAATAAAATCAATGTTGCTTCCATTTAGCTGTACATCTCCAAATGAAAAATACATCTGTGCATCTCCCTGATAAACTACACCTTCACGGGCTATATTAATTGATTTGTTATTCACTTTACTGAAATCTAACCATTGGCTTTCTTGAAAATGGTACGGCAATGTTTCTGTATTTAATGAAACTACCTTTAGCTCTTCATTACTGAATGTACCATTCAATACTTGCACTCCTTCACCCTTTAACGGAATTTGGTTATCATCTACTACAGTTTTGATTTTTAATTGATTTAACGAGTTATTAACACATTTAACCTGGTCTCCGTTATTCTCACTCCATGCAATAATATATCCTTCGTCCGACTGATTGATGGATGGTTTACCACTTCTATTGTTGCCGAATGCCCAAAAACGGTAATAATC